>JANXXR010000219.1 GCA_025350525.1 Deltaproteobacteria bacterium | reverse complement strand
GCTCTCGGGGCAGTTCCCGCTCTACGCGAAGCGGCTGGTCTAACGAAGCGGAGGGCGCGGCTTCCCTCGCGCGCGGCATGCAAGGCCTCTGCATCCGCGTGGCGAAGCGGCTCAATGCGCTCGCGGGCCGGAAGGGCGGCGTCTTCGCCGACCGCTACCACGCAAGCGTGCTGGCCTCCCGCTGGCAGGTCGCCAACGCCGTCCGTTACGTCCTGCGCAACTACCGCCACCACGCACGCGAATCGCTGCCTTCGCGCTGGGAAGACCCGCTCTCCTCGGCGCGCTTGTTACGCGGCCTCCCCGAGGACGCTCCTGTCGCCGCGCCAAAGACGTGGCTACTCCGCATCGGGTGGAAGCTGGAGGCGTGAATCAGCGCGGCATCAAAATGCAGCGGCTGTGCGCGGGCTCGGCTAGGATGCCCGGCCGATGAAGTGTCCGTTCTGCGCCGAGCTGGAAAACAAGGTCATCGACAGCCGCTTGTCGAACCAGGGCGTGGTCATCCGGCGCCGGCGGGAGTGCCTCGGCTGCCAGCGGCGCTTCACCACCTACGAGCGCGTCGAAGAGATCCTGCCGATGGTGGTCAAGAAGGACGGGCGACGCGAGGCCTTCGATCGGCAGAAGGCGCTCGAGGGCTTGAAGCTCGCCTGCCAGAAGCGCCCCGTCTCCGCCGAGCAGCTGGAAGCCGTGGTCGACGGCATCGAGCGCCGCCTCCAGGAAGTGGGCGAGAAGGAAGTGCCGACCTCGGTGATCGGCGAGTCGGTGATGCGCGAGCTGGCCAGGCTCGACGAGGTGGCCTACGTCCGCTTCGCCAGCGTCTACCGCTCGTTCAAGGACCTGGGGGAGTTCATGAGCGAATTGAAAGAGCTCATCTCCGAGCGCAAGCCGCCGCCGAAGAAGTGACCGCCGACGACTTCATGCACGCGGCGCTGGCCGAGGCCGAGAAGGGCCGCGGGCGCACGCACCCCAATCCGCTGGTGGGCGCCGTCGTGGTCAAGGCCGGCCGCATCGTCGCCCGAGGACACCACGCCAAGGCCGGGTTGCCGCACGCCGAGGTGAACGCGCTGCGGAAGGCGGGCGCGCGAGCCCGCGGCGCCGATCTCTACGTCACCCTCGAGCCCTGCAACCATACGGGGCGCACGCCGCCCTGCACCGAGGCCATCCTCGCCGCCGGAGTGCGGCGGGTCTTCTACGGCAGCCCCGATCCCAATCCGCTCGTGAACGGCCTCGGGGGCAGGCGGCTCACCAAGGCGGGCCTCGAGGTCCAGGGCGGCGTCCTGCGCGAAGCCTGCGATCGGGCCAACGAAGCCTGGCTGAAGTTCATCACCACGGGCCTCCCGTGGGTGGTGCTCAAGGCCGCCGTCACCCTCGACGGCAAGCTCGCGGGCGGTCCGCAGCCCATCAGCTCGCCGCAGTCGCGCGCGCTGGTGCACCGCTGGCGTGACCAGCTCGACGCCATCCTGGTCGGCGCGGGCACGGTGCGGGCCGACGATCCGCAGCTCACCGTGCGCGGCATCAAGGGCGGCCGCAATCCGGTGCGCGTCGTTCTCGGCATGCCGCCGCGCAAGGCGCGCCTCTTGCGCGAGTCCGGCGAGACCATCGTCGCCAAGGGTCCGCTGCCGGGCGTCCTGCGCGACCTGGCCCGGCGCGGCCTCACCAGCGTGCTGGTCGAAGGCGGGGCGCAGGTCCACGGCGCCTTCCTCGCGGCCGGCCTGTGGGACGAATTGCGGCTCTTCATCGCGCCCAAGGTCTTCGGCGTCCGCGCCCTCTCCTGGGCGGGCGAGGGCGCCGGGGCCGCGCTGGACCTGCGCTCCGTCGAGCGCGTCGGCGCCGACGTCCTGCTCACCCTGCGCCCCAGGCAAAAAAAATAATTTTTTTTTCGACCCCCGGGAGGGCAGACCCGGTGCGGCGCAAAGGCGGGACGCAGGGGGACTTTCACGCTATACACCCCCCGTGTTCACCGGGCTGATCGAGGAGCTGGGCACGGTTCTGGGCGTCGAACAGGTGCCCGAAGGCATCCGCCTGTCCGTCGCCACCGGGTTCACCGACCTCGCGCACGGGGACAGCGTCGCGGTGGACGGCGTCTGCCTCACTGCGGTGCAACTCCAGCCGGGCCGGTTTACCGCCGACGTCAGCGCCGAAACTCTGGAAAAAACGACGCTGGGCGCGCTGGCCAAAGGCCACCGCGTCAACCTCGAGCGCCCGATGGCGATGGGCGAACGCCTGGGCGGCCACCTGGTGCTCGGCCACGTCGACGGCGTCGGCCAGATCGTCTCCCGCGAGCCGGTGGGCGACGGCTTCCGTTTCCTGCTGCGCCTGCCCCTGGCGCTCCTGCCGCTGGTGGTGAGCAAGGGCTCGATCGCCCTCGACGGCATCTCGCTGACCGTCAACGAGGTGCGCGACCCCGAGATCGCGCTCTTCATCATCCCCGAGACCCTGCGGGCCACCACCTGGGGCCAGAAGGGCCCGGGAGCGCGAGTCAACGTCGAGACCGACATCCTTGGCAAGCACGTCGCCCGCCTGCTTCAGTTCAAGAATAAAAATTAATTGTTTTTTTTGGAGGGTACCGCGTGGACGAGAACATTGCCCGGGTCGAGAAGGCGCTCGAGGAGCTGCGCGCGGGCCGCATGGTCATCCTCGTCGACGACGCCGACCGCGAGAACGAAGGCGACCTGGTGCTGGCCGCGCAGTTCGTCACCCCCGAGGCCATCAACTTCATGGCCAAGCACGCCCGCGGCCTCGTCTGCCTCAGCCTCACCGAGGCGCAGGTCCGGCGGCTGGGCCTCACCATGATGGTCTCCGAGAACCAGAGCACCTACTCGACGGCCTTCACCGTCAGCATCGAGGGCGCGCGCGGCGTCACCACCGGCATCAGCGCCGCCGACCGGGCCACCACCGTCCGCGCGGCCATCAACCCCGAGGCGCGGCCCGAGGACGTGGTGCGGCCGGGCCACATCTTTCCGCTGCGCGCGCGCCACGGCGGCGTGCTGGTGCGGGCCGGGCAGACCGAGGGCAGCGTGGACCTGGCGCGGCTGGCGGGGCTCAACCCTTCGGGCGTCATCTGCGAGGTGATGAACGACGACGGCACCATGGCCCGCATGCCCGACCTGGAAAAGTTCGCGGCGCTCCACCGCCTGCACATCCTCGGCGTCGCCGACGTCATCCATTACCGCATGCAGCGCGAGGCGCTGGTCCGCCGCGGGGCCGAGGCGCGGGTGCCCACCGAATACGGCGGCGAGATGCGCTGCATCGCCTACGAGAACGACGTCGACGCCGCCCAGCACGTCGCGCTGGTCAAGGGCAGCTGGGAGCCCGACGAGGCGGTGCTGGTGCGGGTCCACTCCAAGTGCCTGACCGGCGACGTCTTCGGCAGCCGGCGCTGCGACTGCGGCCCGCAGCTGCACCGGGCGCTGGAGATGATCGACCAGGCGGGGAAGGGCGTGCTCGTCTACCTCGACCAGGAGGGCCGCGGCATCGGGCTCATCAACAAGCTCCGCGCCTACAACCTGCAGGACGCCGGCGCCGACACGGTGGAGGCCAACCACAAGCTGGGCTTCAAGGCCGACCTGCGCGACTACGGCATCGGCGCGCAGATCCTCCGCGACGTCGGCGTGCGCCGGATGCGGCTGATGACCAACAACCCCAAGAAGGTGGACGGGCTCAAGAAGCTGTACGATCTGGAGGTGGTCGAGCGGGTGCCCATCGAGGCGGGGCACTCGGCGGAGAACGACAACTACCTCCAGGTGAAGCGGGACAAGATGGGCCACCTCCTTTCGCTGACGAAGAAGTAGAATGCGCGGCCGATGAGCACCGGATTGCCTTCCGAGGTGGAGCTCGACGCGCGGGGGATGCGCTTCGCCCTGATCGCGTCGCGGTGGAACACGGCCATCGTCGAAAATCTACTGGTGGGCGCGCAGCAGGCGCTCTCGCAGCGCGGCGCCGACAACGTGCGGGTCTACCGCTGCGCCGGCGCCTTCGAGCTGGCGCCGCTCTGCGCGCGGGTGATGCGCAAGGGCGGCATCGACGGCATCGTCGCGCTCTGCTGCCTGATCCGCGGCGGCACCGACCACTACCAGCTGCTCTCGGGCGAGGCCACCCGCGCGCTGGGGATGCTGGCGCTCGAGGGAGGGACCAACCCGCGGCCGCTGGCGGTGAGCTTCGGCGTGCTCACCTGCGAGACGCTGGCCCAGGCGCAGGAGCGGTCGGACCCGCAGGGCGCCGACAAGGGCGGCGAGGCGGCGCAGGCTTGCATCGAGCAGATCCAGGCGCTCCGGCAGGTGGAGTAAGATGGGCTCGCGGACCAAGGCGCGCGAGTGCGCACTGCAGGCGCTCTACCAGCTCGACACTTCGGCGGGCGACGCGCGCGAGGCGGTGCGCGGCGTGATGGCCCACTTCGACGAGGCCGATCCGGAGAAGGCCGACCCCGACACCGCCCGCTTCGCCGACGAGCTGGTGCGCGGCGTGCAGTCCGAGCGCGCCGCCATCGACGCGCTCATCCAGAAGAGCAGCACGCACTGGAAGCTCGACCGCATGGCCCGCGTCGATCGCAACATCCTGCGCCTCGCCGTCTACGAGCTGCTCCGCCGCGCCGACGTGCCGGTGCGGGTGACGCTCAACGAGGCCGTCGAGCTGGGAAAGAAGTACGGCTCCGAAGAGTCGTCGGCGTTCGTCAATGGAGTGCTCGACCGCATCGCGCACCTCGAGCTGGCCGGCGCCACGCCCAAGAAGAGCTAGGCCAAATGGACCTCTCCTTCTATCCGCTCACGCTCGAGGCCATCGACCAGGCCGCCGCCGAGTCGCTCTGCCTCTTCGTCGCCGCCGACGAGCGGCCGCTCACGGGCCTCGCCGGGCTGGCCGACTGGCGGCTCTCGGGGCGGCTCTCGCGGTTGCTGCGCGGCGGGCTGCTCACCGGCGACGCGGGCGAGGCCGTGCTGACGCCGCCGGGGTCGCGGCTCGCCTTCCAGAAGCTCTTCCTCTTCGGAGTGGGCAAGACCGGGCAGACCGAGGAGGAGCTGGCCAGGCGCGTCGCCGAGGCGCTGCGCAAGCTGGCGCAGGCGGGCGTGCAGGAGGCGGCCTTGCAGCTGCCGGCGCGCCTGCCGGTGGAGGTGGGGATTCGCACGCTCATCGACGAGCTGCAGGGCCCCGGCCGCGCACTGCTCTTCGGGCCTGATCCGCAGAAGCTGGTGATGGCGCTCTCGCACGCGGCCTCGCGCGGGTCCGCGCAGCTCGAGCGCCGCGTGGTCAAGGTGCCCGCCTCGCCGACGCCGCAGGCTGTGAAGCCGGTTTTGCCGCCGGTGAGAGTTCAGCAGCAGCGCCCGGCGCCGCTCTCGGCTCCGGCGGTGGCGCCCGCGGCGGCGGTGGCCGTGCCCAAGGCGACGCCGCTGCCGTTTGCGCCTCAGCGCGACGTGTCCGCGCAGCAGCTGGGGCCGTTGACGCCGCCGCCTCCGCAGTCGATCCCCAAGGCTTCGCCACTGCCCTTTGCGCCGGCGGCCGCGCCGCTGCCCACCGGTCCGACGCCGTCCGCGCCGCTGCCTTCCGCCGCGACGCCCTCGGCGCCGCTGCCCGCAGGTCCTGCGGCCGCCCCGCCGACTCCGCCGCCGCCGGCTTCTGCCGAGCCGCCCGCTGCCGAGGAGAAGCGCCCCGCGCCGCCGCCGTCGCAGCGCTACGTCCCGCCGCCGCCCAAGCCGCACGTCTTCGAGACAGGGCGCAAGAAGAAGTAGGCGTCAGCGCACGCGCCGCACCCGCACGGTGACCTTGCGCCAGTGCGTCTCCTCCACCAGCACGCGCCGCGCGGGCGACTCCACCACCAATTCGCCGCGTTCGTTCCACGACAAGAGAACCCGCACCCTCCCCGCCGCGATGAAGACGTCGCCCCGCGCCGAGAGCGGCGACGACCGCGGCCGCAGCGCGACGTGGGTGGCCACCGAATCGCCGCAGCGCTTCTCGAAGACGTCGGCCTGCGTGCGCCCGTCCGGCGAGGGCGCGCTCGAGACGTCCGCGTCCACGCAGGTGGCGTCCTCGGGGCCGGCGCGCCACGCCCAGAAGCTGATCCCGCCGATGGCGAGCATCAGCGCGAGGAGGCCGCCCGCGAGCCTCACGGCGTCAGGCGCTCCATCATGCGCGGGAAAGGGATGGTCTCGCGCACGTGGTGCAGCCCGCACAGCCACGCCACCGTCCGCTCGACGCCCAGCCCGAAGCCGGAGTGCGGCACCGACCCGTACTTGCGCAGGTCGAGGTACCAGCTGAAGGCTTCGAGCGGCAGCTTGTGATGCTCGATGCCGGCCTTGAGCGTGGCGTAGTCGTCCTCGCGCTGGCCGCCGCCGATGATCTCGCCGTAGCCCTCGGGCGCGAGCACGTCCACGCCCAGCGCCACCTTGGGGTCGTTGGGATCCTTCTTGAAATAGAAGGCCTTCATCTCCGCAGGGTAGCGATGCACCAGCACGGGGCGGTCGAACTGCTTGCAGAGGATGGTCTCCTCGTCGGCGCCCAGGTCGTCGCCCCACTGGATGGGGTGGCCGGTCCTCTGAATATACTCAATGGCTTCGGTATAGGTGAGGCGCGGAAACGGCTTCTGCACTTTCTTGAGCGCCTCGACGTCGCGCTCCAGCACCGCCTTCAGCTCCTGCTCGTGCTTGAGAAGGACGGCCTTCACGATCTCGCAGAGGAAGTCCTCGGCCAGCTCCATGTCGCCCTCGAGGTCCATGTACGCGACCTCGGGCTCCACCATCCAGAACTCGGTCAGGTGGCGGCGCGTCTTGCTCTTCTCGGCCCGGAAGGTCGGGCCGAAGACGTAGGCCTTGCCCACCGCCATGGCCGCGGCTTCGCCGTAGAGCTGGCCGCTCTGGGTGAGGAAGGCCTTGCCGAGATCGAAGTAGGGCACTTCGAAGAGCGTGGAGGTACCCTCGCAGGCGGCGGGCGTGAGGATGGGCGCGTCCACCAGCGTGAAGCCCCGGGTGTCGAAGTAATCGCGGATGGCCTTGATGATGGTGTGCCGCACGCCCAGCACCGCGCGCTGCCGCGAGCTGCGCAGCCAGAGGTGACGCTGCTCCTGCAGGAAACCGACGCCGTGCTCCTTGGGCTGGATGGGATAGCCGCCTTCGCCCTGCAGGACGCGCAGGTCGGTGACGTGCAGCTCGAAGCCCAGCGCGCTGCGGGCGTCCTTGGCCACCTTGCCCCGCACCTCGACCGACGACTCCTGGTGCACGGCGGTACCGGCGGCGAAGACCGCTTCGGGCACGTCCTTCTTCGAGAGCACGCACTGGATCACGCCGGTGCCGTCGCGGACCTGGAGGAAGTGGAGCTTGCCGCTGGAGCGCTTGCCGTAGAGCCAGCCGCGCAGGGTGACTTCCTCGCCGTCGTGGGCGGCGATGTCGCTGATGTAGAGCTCGTTGCGCATAGGGGGCGCGGATACTATTGCGCGCCCGGTCTCGCGTCGAGTACCACCTTGCGATGATCTGGCTCTCTTTGCTCGCTGTCATCGAGGTCGCAGGCGCCGATGCCGGCGCAGTGCGGGTACCCAGCAGCGCGAGCGCGTTCGGCGGCGTCCGCGAGAACGGCCCCGAGCGGGTGGCCGACTACCAGCTCGAGGCGGTGCTCGATCCGCTCAAGCACACGGTCGAGGGCAAGGAGCGCCTCACCTGGAAGAACCGCAGCGCCGTGCCGGTGAGCGCGCTCTACCTCCACCTCTACCTCAACGCCTTCGAGGGGCAGGGGTCCACCTTCGCCACCGAGGCGCGCCGCTACGGCGGCTTCCGGAGCAAGGTTGCGACCAAGCAGGGCGAGTACGGGTATATCGAGTTGAAAAAAGTGCTCCAGGGCGGCGCCGCCGTGCCGTGGGCCTTCGTCCATCCCGACGGCGGGCCCGAGACCGACCGCACCGTCGCCCGCCTCGATCTGCCCGCGCCGGTGCCGCCGGGCGGGACGGCCGTCATCGACTTCGAGTTCCACGATCAGCTCCCCCGCGTCGTCGCGCGCACCGGCTGGTTCGGGACCTATCACCTGGTCGCGCAGTGGTTTCCCAAAGTCGGCGTGCTGGAATTGCCGGGCGAGCGGGGCGCGACCGCGCCGCGGTGGAACTGCCACGAGTTCCATCTGCACAGCGAGTTCTACGCCGACTTCGGCAGCTACCGCGCCGACCTCACCGTGCCCCGCGGCTACACGGTGGGTTCGGTGGGCAGCGAGGTCTCTGCCCCCGAAGAGACGCCTCTGGGAGTGCGCCACCGCATCGCGCAGGACGACGTCCACGACTTTGCCTTCGCCGCCTGGGACCAGTTCGAGACGCTGGAGGGCGAGTCCCGCACGCCGCCCGTGCACGTGAAGGTGCTGGCGCCGCGCGAATACGCGGACTCGGCGCGCGACGCGCTCGAGTGGACCATCAAAGGCATCGAGTCCTTCTCGCAGACGCTCGGGCCTTATCCCTACCGGCAGGTGACGGTGGTGGTGCCGCCCTTCAACGCGCTCGAGTCGGGCGGAATGGAGTACGAGACCTTCTTCACCACCATCGGCGCGCTCGGGTCGCCGCTGCGGCAGGTGGTGCCCTTCGTCACCCTCCACGAGTTTGGCCATGGCTACTTCATGGGGCTGCTCGCCACCAACGAGTTCGAGGAGCCGTTCCTCGACGAGGGGCTCAACGAGTTCTGGGACGCGCGCACGCTCGCGGGCGAGACGCTGCAGATCCCCGCGCCGGGCCTGCTGGCGCGCCTCGGGCTGCGCACCCCCAAGCTCTCGTACTGGGAGCTCGAGCGCGGCGGCACCCAGCGCTTCCAGGCCGACCCCATCGCCGGCAACTCCTGGGACCGCTTCTCCACCGGCAGCTACGGGCTGGTCTATTCGCGCACGGCGATGGTCTTCCACGATCTCGAAGAGCAGCTCGCGCCCGGAGCGCTGCTGCGCGGCTTCGCGAGCTACTACCGGCGCTGGCGCTTTCGCCACCCTTCCACGGCCGACCTCGAAGAGTCGCTGGTGGAAGCCGCCGGCGATCAGGCGCCGCTGGTGCGCCGCTGGTTTTTAGAGCAAGTCTACGATCGAGCGCCGGTGGACGACCGCGTCGAGACGGTGGAGGCGGCGGAGCTGTTGCCCGAGCCCGGGATCTTCGAGCGCGACGGGCAGCGCGTCGAGCGCACGCAAGAGCAGGCCGAGGCGGAGATCGAGCAGCGCCGAAGCGACTTCCGCAGGTCGCATCCTGGCATGAAGCCCACCGCCGCCGGTCCCTTCAACTGGCGCTCGGTGGTGCAGGTGCGCCGCTACGCCGCCGCCGAGCCGGAGTCGGTGGTGGTGAAGTTCGACGACGGCGCCGTCGAGACGCTGCCGTTCCCCGCTGGCGAACGCTGGCACCGCTGGGTCTTTGATCGGCCGGGCAGGGTCTCCTCGGCGCAGCTCGATCCCAAGCGCGCGGTGCTCCTCGGCCTGAACAAGCTCGACGACGGCCGCACCCGGGAGCGCGCGCCGCTCGCCGCGCGGCGCTGGACGCTGGAGTTCAAGGCCTGGGCAGAGCTGGCCCTCTCGCTTTTGGAGGCCTTGTGATCACGCCCGGCCTCGTGCGCCGGTCGCTGCTCCGGGCGCTGCAGTGGCGGCTGCTCTTTCTCTGGTGGGCGTCCTTGCTGGTGCCCGGCGCCATCGCGGCGCTGCCGGTCTTCCACTTCCTCCGAAACCAGCTCGACCATTCGCCGCGCGCCCGCGACGCCGTCGCCTTCCTCGACGGATCGATGCTCTCCGATCTGCTGCGGCAGCTCACCGAGAACGGCGCTGGCGACGCCGTGGCGATGGGGCTCGCCGGTCCAGTCAGCGGCGGCGTTGGAGAGCTC
>JANXXR010000094.1 GCA_025350525.1 Deltaproteobacteria bacterium | reverse complement strand
CTTGACCGCGCCGAAGAGCACCATTGCGGTGCCCACCGTCCAGGTGGCGAGCGTCTTGCGCTGCTCGGCCACCGGCAGCCCGGCGGCGCGCACCGAGCGCCACTGCCAGAGGCCGCTCAGGAGCGAGGCCAGAAGCCAGGCGACGATGCCCAGCGCGGGCGGGATGGTGAGGGTGAAGAGGATGGGCAGCATGTCAGGCCTTCCGGGTAGACGGCGCGGCGGCGGGCTTCTTCACGAAGAGCATCTCCAGGAACAAGAGCGCGAGGCCGACGGTGATGCCGCTGTCGGCGACGTTGAAGGTCGGCCAGTGTAACGAGGGCCGCATCCACTGGGGGTCGAACCAGTGCCAGTCGATGAAGTCGATAACGTAGCCGCGCAGCAGGCGGTCGAGCGCGTTGCCCAGCGCGCCGCCCAGCACCAGCGCCAGCGCGACCTGGAGGTAGCGCTGGCCGTTCGATAACTTTCGGTAATAGGAAAAGATGAAGATCACCGCGACGATGCTGACCAGGTAGAAGAAGGGCACGCGAAATTTCTCGCCGGCCCCGGCCAATACGCCCCAGGCGGCGCCGCGGTTCTGCGTGTACCGGTGCTGCCAGAAGGGCGCGACGATGACGGGCGCCGGGTCGGCGAGGCCGCGCTCGAGCAAGTCCTTCTGCTCGACGAAGGCGGAGAGCTTCTCGCCCGGCGTTTGCGCGTGCGCCACCGCGAAGGCAGCGGTCAGGTGCTCGACGGCGAGGTACTTGGTCACCTGATCGGCCACGAACCAGACTCCCGCGATCAGCGCGAGCAGCTTCCATTTCGACACGTCACACCTCGCTCACGGCGCGCTGGCAGCGCGCGCACAGCTTGTCCTTCGAGGCCGCCACCTCGGGCAGCGCCCGCCAGCAGCGCACGCAGGGCAGGTGCGCGCTCTTGTGCACCGCGGCCGCGGCGACGTCGCCCGCGCGCAGGGTAACGCTGGCGCAGAGGAAAAGATCTGCCAGCTCGCTTTCGTAACGCTGGGCCACCTCGCGCGCCATCCCCGGCGGCACGGAGAGCAGGACCTCCGCCTCGGAAGCCTTGCCGATCTCCTTGGTCACTCGCTTCTGTTCCAAGGCGAGGTTGACGACTTCGCGCAGCGACTTGAGGTGCGCGAACTCTTCCTCGAGCGAGTCGGCGATGAGGGCCGGCTCGGGCTCGGGAAAGCCGGCGAGGAAGACGCTCTCGGCGGGCTTCGCCGGAAGGTGCCGCCAGGCCTCCTCGGTGGTGAACGACATCATCGGCGCCAGCAGGCGGCAGAGGTCGCGGACGATGCGGTGCAGCACCGTCTGCGCCGCGCGGCGGGCCGGCCAGCTCTTTGCGGAGCAATAGGTCCGGTCTTTGAGGACGTCGAAATAGAAGGCGGAGAGATCGGTGGCGCAGAGCTCTACCGTCGCGTGATAGACGCGGTGGAATTCATAGGCTTGATAAGCCTTGATCACCTGCCCGCGGTACCGCTCGAAGCGCGAGAGCGCCCAGCGGTCGATCGACGACAGCTCGACGGACGCGTCCTTGGCCGGGTCGAAATCGTGCAGCTGCGAGAGGCAATAGCGCAGGGTATTGCGAATCTTCCGATACCCTTCCGAGAGCGACTCGAGGATGTGATTGGAGAGCCGCACGTCGTCGCGATAGTCGGAGGCCGCCACCCACAGGCGCATCACCTCGGCGCCGTACTTCTTGATCATCCCCGGCGGATCGACGGCGTTGCCCAGCGACTTGCTCATCTTGCGGCCTTCGCCGTCGACGACGAAGCCGTGGGTGAGCACCGCCTTATAGGGAGCCTGTCCATTGGTGCCGACGCTGATGGTCAACGAGGAGTTGAACCAGCCGCGGTGCTGGTCGGAGCCCTCCAGGTAGAGGTCGGCGGGAAAGCGCTGCGACGGCCAGGTGCCGCTCTGCAGGACGGCGGCGAAGCTCGAGCCCGAGTCGAACCAGACGTCGAGGATGTCGGTCTCCTTCTCGAACTGCGTGCCGCCGCAGCGGGCGCATTTCAAATCCGGCGGCAGCAATTGATTCAATTCCCTGTCGAACCAGGCGTCGGCGCCCTCGGCGTCGAAGATCCCGGCCACGTGCTCCATCGCCTCCGCCGAGACGATGGCCTCGCGATCCTTTACGCAATAGGCCACCGGAATGGGCACGCCCCAGGCGCGCTGGCGCGAGACGCACCAATCGGGGCGGTTCTCGACCATGCCGCGGATGCGGTCCTTGCCCCAGGCGGGGATGAAGCCGTTGCCCGCCTCGATCGCGTCGATGGCCGAGAGCACCGCCTTGCGGATGGTGGTGCGCCCGCGGCCGGGCAGGTCCAACTCCTTGTCGAAGGCGATCCACCATTGGTCGGTGGCGCGGAAGATGACCGGGTTCTTGCAGCGCCAGCAGTGCGGATAGCTGTGGCGGATCTCGAAAGCCTTGCCGGTCGAGTTGAGGAGCGCGCCTTTGCCGGCCAAAAGCTCGACGATCTTCGGGTTGGCTTCGAAGACCTTGACGCCCTGCAGCCCCTCGATGCCGACCTCGCTGGTGAAGCGCCCGTGCCCGTCCACCGGCGCGAAGATGGGCAGCCCGTACCTGGTGCCCATCTGGAAGTCGTCCTCGCCGTGGCCCGGGGCGGTGTGGACGAGGCCGGTGCCCGTCTCCGCCGTGGCGTGCGCGCCCAGGACGACGATGCCCTCGCGGGAGAGGAGCGGATGGCGATACTTCCAGCCCGACAGCTCGCTGCCCTGCAGCGCCTTGAGCACGCGCTCCGGGTGCTTGAGCGTCGCGCCGCTCTTGCGCGCTTCGGCCACCACGCTGTCGCCCTGGACCGCGCCCGGCTCGGTCAGCTCCTCCGGCGCGCAGGCGGCCAGAAAGGAATGGAGCAGGTCCTTGGCGACGATAGTCGTCCCTCTGGGTAATGCATAGGCGACGTATTCAAGTTCTGGATTGACGGTAATGGCCAGGTTCGCCGGAATGGTCCAGGGCGTGGTGGTCCAGATGGCGAGGCCCCAGCCGTCTTGCTGCACCAGCGGAAAGCGTACGTAGATGCTGGGGCTGGTCTTGTCGGCGTACTCCACCTCCGCCTCGGCGAGCGCGGTGACGTCGTTGAAGCACCAGTGCACCGGGCGCTTTCGGCGATAGAGCGCGCCCAGCCGCGCGAACTTCGCCAGCTCGCGGACGATCTGGCCCTCATACTTGAAGGCCATGGTCAGGTAGGGCTGGAACCAGTTGGCGAAGACGCCCAGGCGCATGAACTCGCGCCGCTGCACCTCGATCTGCTCCTCGGCGTACTGGCGGCAGGCGCGGCGGATCTGGCCCGGGGTCATCTCGCGCTTCTTCGCCCCGAGGAGCTTGTCCACCTGCCGCTCGATGGGCAGGCCGTGGCAGTCCCAGCCGGGGACGAAGTCGGTGAGGCGGCCGGACATGAGGTGGAACTTCACCACCAGGTCCTTGAGAATCTTGTTGAGGAAGTGCCCCTGGTGGATGGAGCCGTTGGCGTAGGGCGGCCCGTCGTGGAAGACGAACTTTTCCGCCTGCGCGTTCTGCGCGAGGAGCTTTTCGTACAGCTTCTCGTCCTGCCAGGCCGCGATCTGCTTCGGCTCGTTCTCCCCCAGCGAAGCGCGCATGGGGAACGAGGTCTTCGGCAGGTGGACGGTGTCTTTGAAATCCATGAAAGCCCTGTCAAGAAGGGCGCATCGCGTACCACGCAGCGGGACGGCCCGCAAGGCAAACGGCCGTGCTAGGTTCCGCCGCCAAATGGCACTCGAACTGCGCCCCGTTGCGAGCAAGAAAGACCTCGAAATCTTCCTGCATGTCCCCTGGACGCTGGGCATGAAGCAGGACCCGCTCTGGGTGCCGCCGCTGCTCGACGACCACCGCCGCCTGCTCGATCCGAAGAAGAGCCCGTTCCTCAAGCACGGCGAGGTGCAGTGCTTTGTCGCGCTGCAAGACGGCGCGCCGGTGGGACGGATCAGCGCGCAGCTCGACTTCGACTTCGACAAGCAATGGCCCGACGAGAAGGGCGTCGCCTTCTTCGGGTTCTTCGATGCCAGGGACGACCCGGCGGTGGCGCGGGCGCTCCTGGAGCAGGCCGCGGCCTGGGCGCGCGGCAAGGGCCGCAACCGGCTGCGCGGGCCGTTCACGCTGGACTCCAAGGGCGACACCGGCGTGCTGGTCGATGGCTTCGACACGCCGCCGCGCATCGGCATGCCGCACAACAAGCCCTATGTCGGAAAGCTTCTCGAGGCGGCCGGCTTCGCCAAGGCGCGCGACTTCTTCGCCTGGTGGTACACCTCCGGGCAGATCGACGAGCGGACGCAGCGCATCGCCAACCGCACGCTGGCGCTGCCCAACGTCAAGGTCCGCCCCATGGACCTCGCGAACTTCCGCCGCGAGGTGGACATCGTCCGCGACATCTACAACGAGGCCTGGGCGAAGAACTGGAACTTCACGCCCTTCACCGCCGAGGAGCTGGAGATTATTGCTACCGAGTATAAAATGTTTGTGGACACCGAGATCGCGCTGGTGGCCGAGGTGGACGGCAAGCCGGCGGCGATGTGCTTCGCCATTCCCGACGTCAACGAGCTGATCAAGGACTTCGACGGCGAATTGATGAAGCGGCCGCTCAATCTGGTGAAGCTGCTCTGGCGGCTGAAGTTCAACCGGCCCAAGCACGCGCGGCTGATCCTCCTCGGGGTGAAGGAGGAGTTCCGCGCCTCGCACAAGTACGGCACGCTGGCGGCGGTGCTCTATGTCGAAGTGGCCCGCCGCGGCGCGGCCCGCGGGTACGTCGGCGGGGAATTGGGCTGGACGCTGGAAGACAACGTCATGATCAACCGCGGCATCGAGCGCATGGGCGCAAAGAGATACAAGACCTATCGGGTCTACGAGAAAAACCTTTAGAAGCAAAGCGCACCACGGAGGCACGGAGGCGCAGAGGGTTTGGTTGGAGTCGAGGCCACGCGCCAGCTCGGAGGTGGCCCGGGCAAAAGCAAACCAACCAACCCTTCGCGAACCCTTCGCTCCTTCGCGCCTTCGCGGTGTAATTTTGCTTTTGGTTATTTTCGGTGCTGGCGGGTGTCGAGGTCGTACTTCTTCACCAGCCGCTCGATGGATTTGCGGTGGAGGCCAGACTCGCGTGCCGCGCGGGAGACATTTCCTTCGCAGCGCTTGAGGAGCGCCCCCAGGTATTCGCGCTCGAAGGATTCGAGCAGCTGCTCCTTGGCCTCGTGAAAGCCGAGGTGCTCGTTGAACGGCAGCGGCTGCTTTTGTCCCGTCGA
>JANXXR010000093.1 GCA_025350525.1 Deltaproteobacteria bacterium | reverse complement strand
ACACCTCGCGTGCGCTGACCCAGGGCGGCGAGGAGAACGTGGCCAAGCTGAAGACGCTCAAGGGCAAGGCCTTCGACCGCGCCTACGCGGAGCACGAGGTCGCCTACCACCAGCAAGTGTTGGAGGCGCTCGACAAGACCCTGATCCCGGGAGCGAAGGACGCCGAGCTCAAGTCGCTGCTGGAGAGCGTGCGCGGCGTGGTGGCGCAGCACCTTGATCACGCGAAGATGATCTCCGACGCGCTCTCGAAGTAGATGCGGAAGTTTTCCCTGGCGGCGCTGGCCCTGCTCCTGGCCGGCGCCGCCAATGCAGCGACGCACCTCGTGCTGGGCCGCGGGGCCGCTTGGTCTCCGCGGCGGCTGGAGGTGCGGCGCGGCGAGGTGGTCGAATGGAAGAACGCCGACGTGGTCCCGCACAACGTGCGGTCGGACGCGCGGCAGTTCGCCTCGAAGACGCTGGAGCCGGGAGGGAGCTTCAAGTGGAAGGCTGCCAAGCGGGGGTCGTTCCCCTACCGGTGCACGCTCCATCCGGAGATGACCGGAGCCATCGTCGTCCGCTGACCTGACCCGCGCGCGACCTCTTTGTGTCGCGATATTTCTCCCATAACCTTTTTCCGCCGGGCCGTGTCCCGCTGGGTGATGGCTGCCTACGACATCGGCGTGGCTTCGCAGATCGAGACTGCGCCGGACTTCCACGAGGCGCCCGGGCGGCGCGCCCCGCGCGTGCTCTGCCACGTCAACCATTTCTTCGGCCCGTCGCCGGGCTTCGTCGGCAGGAGCACCTCGCAGGATCCCGAGGCGCGAAGGCTCGTGGTGCAGCGTTGCCTCGCCTCGCTGCGCGCCGCCATCCCGCAGGCCGACATCCGCGTCTGCGGCGTGCCCGGGCGCGCGCTCCTGCCGCTCGACGAGGAGTTCCGGCTCGAGGATCCGCGGCTGCTCGTCTACGAGTCGCTGAACCGCATGGCGGAGCGGCTGGGCGACTACGACTGGTTCGTCAACCTCGAGGACGACATCGAGCTGCGTCCCGAGGCTTGGCGCAACGCCCTCGCCTTCGAGGAGGGCTCGCTGCCCAACGAGTGCCTTTTGCCCAACCGCATGGAGCCGCGCGGCACCGGCGAGCAGTGCGTGGACGTTCAGGCCATCCCCGGCTGGACCCAGCACGAGCGGAAATTCCGCGGCCGCAACTTCCGGGTCGCGGTCAACCCGCACTCGGCCATCCTCATGCTCTCGCGCGAGAAGCTCGCCTTCGCGCTGCGCCACGTGGACCGGTCGTTCCGGGGGCACGTCATCGGCGGGCCGATGGCCTCGGCCTTCGCGCACTTCCACCGGCCGCTCGCGCTCTACCGATCGTTCGACGACCCCGGCTTCCATTCGGTGCTGCACCTCGACCCGTACGGCGGGCCGCTGGCGGGCGGCGGCGCCCTCCCCTTCACCGCCGTGCTGCTCTCGTGGAAGCGCGCGCACAACCTGCCCGCCATCGTCCGGCGGCTGCGCGAGATCGAGCAGGTGCGCGAGGTCCTGGTCTGGAACAACGATCCCGACCGCCGGCTCGAACTGCCGGGCGCAGAGGTGGTACAGGCGCCGCGCAACTTCATGTGCTTCGCCCGCTACGCGCTGGCGCCGCTCGCCCGCTACGACAACATCTGGTTCCAGGACGACGACCTGCTCCTGCGGCCGCACCAGTTCGGCGCGCTGCTGGCCGAGTACGCCAGGGATCCTGCGCGGATCGTCGGCTGCCGGGGGCGCAACCTGGAGAACGGCCGCTACCGCGCCGAGGATGTCTACGGCGAGGTGGACATCGTGCTCGGGCAGGCGATGATGTTCCACCGCAGCCTCCTCCAGCACGCCTTCGCTTCGCTGGGCACGCTGCCGCCGCCCACCGTCGAGGACGACATCGCTTTCAGCCTCTCGCTGCGGCGCAAGCACCTGGCGGTCAACGTCGAGCCCTTCGAGGACCTGGGCATGGGCGACGAGGCGGCGCTGCACCGCAGGCCCGAGCACTACGCCCGGAGGCAGGAGGCGGTGGAGAAGTATTTGTCGCTGCCGGCGCCCGCTGCCAGCGGCTGCGAGGAGAAGCTGCGGGCCGCCGACGCGGAGCTGGAGAAGCTGCGCGCGGCCCACCGGCAGCTCTCGACTTCGGCCACCGTGCGGCTGGCCGAGGCGACCAAGCGGCTGCCCCTCGTCTATCCGGCGTACCTCAAGTGGAAGTCGCTGTTCCGGCAGGCGGCGGCGTTCAGGGCGCGCCCTGGATGAGGCGCAGCGCCTCGCGCAGCTGATCTTCCAGCCGCGCCGCGGGGCCGAGGCTGCGGCGCACCGCCTCCGCCGTCCGCTCTGCCGCGGCAGGACGGTAGCCGAGGTTGAGTAGCGCCGAGAGGAGCGCCTCGCCGGTGGAGCCCGGCGGCGGAGGCTGCGAGCTTCGCGCGCCGGCGAGGCCGCTGGTCTTGATCTTGTCCTTCAGCTCGAGGACCAGCCGCTCGGAGGTCTTCTTTCCGACGCCGGAGATCTTGGTCAGGCGCGCGAACTCGCCGTGCAGGATGGCGACGGCGAGCTCGGTGGCGGGCATGCCGGAGAGGATGTTCAAGGCCAGCTTCGGCCCCACGCCGGAGACGGAGATGAGCAGGTGGAAGAGCTCTTCTTCCTCGGCGGTGAGAAAGCCGAAGAGCTGCAGCGCGTCCTCGCGGACGTGGGTGTAGCAGCGCACCTGCGCCCGCACGCCTTCGGGCGGCAGCTTCGAGAGCGACTGCAGCGAGAGGTGCACCAGGTAGCCGACGCCCTGCACGTCGAGCACCGCCCCGTCGCCGCGCTTTTCGAGGACGATTCCCGACAACCGCGCGATCACTTGCCGAACCTCCGCGCCAGCGCGACGCGCCAGTCTCCCCGCGGCGACCTGGCGACGGCCTCTTGTGGATCGTTCGCACGCAGGATCCCGCAGATGGCGGTGGCCAGGGCGTCGGTGGCGTCGAGCCGGCCGGCGAAGGCCACCCCGAGGAGCACGGACACCATGCGTCCCACCTGCTCCTTCTCGGCGCGGCCGGTGCCGGTCACCGCCTGCTTGATGGTGCTGGGAGAAAAGCTGCGGACCTTCGCGCCCGACTGCGCCGCCGCCAGGAGCGCGACGCCGCGCGCCTGCCCCAGCACCAGCGCGCTGCGGGCGTTGCGGGCATGGAAGACGTCCTCGATGGCCACGATGTCCGGCCGATGCAACGCCAGCTCGCGGGCGAGCCCTTCGTGCAGCAGCTGCAGCCGCTCCTCGATGGGCCGCTCTTCCCCGAGCGAGAGGACGCCGTGCGCGAGGTGCCGCATGCGCGTGCCTCCGGCGTCCTCGACCACGCCGAAGCCGCAGAAGCGGGAGCCGGGATCGATCCCGAGGACGCGCACGCTTCCTTTTACGCTCGCGACTCCAGCGCAGCCAACTCCTCATCCGGAATTTCGAAGTTGGCGTGGACGTGCTGGACGTCGTCGTTGTCCTCGAGGTGCTCGACCAGCTTGAGGACCTTCTCCACCGTCTCGCCCGTGAGGGTGACCGTGGTCTTGGGCAGGTAGACGAGCTTGGGCGCGCCCACCGGAACCTTGGCCGTCTCCAGCGCCTTGTGCACCTGCATCATGCTGGCGGGGTCGGTGCGGATCTCGAAGCCTCCCTCACCGTCGGGGACCAGGTCCTCCGCGCCGGCGTCGAGCGCGAGCTCCATCACCTGCTCCTCGCTGGGGCCCTTCTTGACGGTCATGATCCCCTTGCGCTCGAACTGGAAGACCACCGCGCCGGTGGTGGCCATGCTGCCGCCGCCCTTGGTGAAGAGGGAGCGCACGTCGCCGGCGGTGCGGTTCTTGTTGTCGGTGAGGATCTCGAGCACGAAGGCGACGCCGCCGGGGCCGTAGCCCTCGTAGACCAGCTCCTCGTAGTGGATGCCTTCCAGTTCGCCGGTGCCCTTCTTGACGGCCCGGGTGATGGTGTCGCCGGGCATGTTGGCTTCGCGGGCGGCGAGGATGGCCGAGCGCAGCCGGGCGTTGTGATCGGGATCGCCGCCGCCGTTGCGCGCCGCCACCGTCACCTCGCGGATGAGCTTGGTGAAGAGCACGCCCTTGGTCGCGCCCATCCCTTCCTTCTTGCGCTTGATCTTGCTCCACCGGTTGTGGCCGGACATGGGGATGCTCCTCTGCGAAGGCGTGCTCGCGTCTAGCACTCCGAAGCCGTTGCGGCAATCGCCGCGGCTGCGATCAGGGCGGCGCTCCGGGAGTGCCGCCGACCGGTCCGCAGCTCCAGGGCGCATCGCCGTCGGGCGGGACGCTCTCGTCGCGCTGGAGGCTCGCGCCCGCCGGACACTTTGGCCCGCCTCCCGGAAAGCGCGACAGCTCGACCGGAACTCCTCCGGGGATGATCAGCCGGAAGGCCTGCGGCGAGGCGTCGTTGAGCCCGCGACCGAGCAGGCGGTGGGTCGATGCCCGCAGCACGGGCGTGCCGGGCGGCAGCGTCGGGTAGCGCGCGGGATCGAAGAGCGCGCCCACCGCCAGCGCCCGGGCGCCGGGGGCGAGCTGCACCGGCAAGGGCGGAGGTGCGGCGAGCAGATGGCGTGACACGCCGTCGTCGGCCAGCAGCGCCAGCCCGTCGAGCACCGCGACGCCAGGGCCCTGGTTCAGGATCTCGACGTACTCGGCCTCGCCCTGGGGCGACGGCGGCGCGTTCATCACCTCGACGAGGATCAGCCGCGGAAGCGCCGCGACCGTGCTGAACTTCTGCAGAGGTCCGCGAAGCTGGTGGCCCAGGTCGTCGTCGGCCACTACCCGCAGCGCATACTCCTGGGCGGCGTGAAGGCCGTCGATGCGCAGGCTCAGCTTGCATGCGAAGGACTGCGGCCCACAGGACTTCACCGCGCAGGAGACGGAGCCGGACGCCTTGAAGCAGGGGCCCGCGCACGGATCGCCCGCGGCGGCCTCGCCCACCTGCAGCTCGACCCTGGCGGGCCAGTCGAGCGTCAGCTCCGCGGTGACGGAGCTGTCGCGGACCGCGAGTCGGGCGACGCCTCCTTCGAGGGCAGGCGCGGAGTCGCGGGCGCAGGCGGAGCCGGTAAACGACTGCGCCTCGTCCTCGGCGCCGTCCACCGCCAGCAGGTAGCGGGCGCCTGCCTGCAGCGGGGCCACAAGGGGAAGCTCGACGTCTCCGTGGGCGTCGGCAGCGGCGACTTCGGCTCCCTGCGGGCCGTGCACCGAGACGCGGCCCGCGCTGGCGAAGGCCCGCACCAGCCGCAAGTTGGCCGGCGCATCTCCGCCGGCAGCAGGCGTGACCAGGACCGCCGTCTGCTTTGGCCCCGCGACGTCGAAAGGGTAGCGGGGGCCGGGGCCAGCGAGCTTGCGCCCGTCGCCATCCTTCAACCGCGACGACACCAGCAGATAAAACTTCCCGGCGGCCAGCGGCTGGTCCGGCGTCAGCGTCAGCGAGGTGCGGTCCGGCGCGATGACGGGCTGCGCCGCGAGGAGCAAGGTCCGCTCGTACGCCGAGAGCGCGCCGTGCTCGATGGCCGCCGCCGCCAGCTCGAGGTTGGCCTCGGGCGCGAGGACCACCGTCTCGCTGCGCCCGGTGCGGGCGACGAGCTGGCCTTCGTCCATGGCGGCGCTGAACCGCACGGTGAACTTCGCGTCGCCCAGCACCGTGCCCGGCTGCGGATCGACGGAGGCGACCGTCGGCTCGGTGGGACCCGCGTCCGCGCCGGCCTCGGCCGCCGTCACCTTTGCACAGGCCGCGAGCACCGCCGGCAGCACCGCCCCCACTCTCGTCCAGCTCATTGCTTGTCCTCCGTTGTGCAGGCCGCCTCTTCGCTGGCGACGGTGTCGTGAAAGAGTCCGGCGGTGAGGGAGTCGAGCTGGGCGGTGAGCTGCAGCGCGGCGATGCAGGCCGCCGACCGCGCCTCCCCCGCCGGCAGCGAGAGAAAATGCGCCCGCGCCCGCCGCCGCTCTAGGAAGACCTGGGCCGCCTTGTCGGCCGCCTCGCGCCGCACCCGCGCCAGGTGCGCGTGCGCCAGCGCCAGCTGCGTCTCGTCCCGCGCGTAGATGGCCTGCGGCAGGTCCCACGAAAGGACCACCGCGAAGGCGTGGCCGACCCCGAGATCATGCTCGTGCAGCGGCGCCAGCCGGAACTCGCCGTTGCGCGTCTTTTCGTCGTCGCGAACCTGCGCCTGCCCGCGGACCTGGGGCGCCCAGTGGGCGAGCCGCGCCCGGGTGGCGCGCGACGCATCTTCGGCGGCGGTGCCCCCGGCAGCGCGGGAGGCAGCTTCCAGCACCTCGAGCAGGCCGGGCTCCTCCGGCTCGGTAGCCGTCGCCGCGGCGGCGATGAGCCAGGCGCAGAGGGCGAGAGCGCTAGGCAAGGGACCTCCACGCCAGTCCGGAAGTGGACCGTGCGCCGGGCCTTCTGCAGCCCGCGTGCCGGAGATCGGGCAGCCTTGCGCAGAGCTTTTCCCAGTCGCCCGCAGCCCAGGTCATGACCAGATTGCGCCAGCGGGGGTCCGAAAACGCTACCCCCAGGGAGCCGCCACCGAGTGCTGGACCTTCGCCCTGCACGTCGAGAGCGCAGCTGGGCCGCCATAGCCCGACGCCCGCTCGCCCTGGCCGGAGCGCCGAAACTACAAGCTCGCATCAAGGTCGCCCCCGTCGGGTCGATGATCGCCTTCCTGCGCGACGGGGCCCGCCTGGTCCACGCGCACCTGCGCAGGACGCTGCAGTCGGGCGTGCTCTCCTTTGCCGGCCGCGTTTTCTCGCTGCAGTGGCGCATCGAGACCGCCTTCCTCGCCTCCGGCGCGGCCACCCAGCTCGCCGATGCCGCCCTGGCCGGCGAGACCACCCGCGAGCTGGCCGGGCGCATCGCCACCATCGCGCGCGGGCTCTCGGGCGCTGCCGGCGCCGCGGTGCATCTGCGCGGGATCGCCGGCCCACAGCTCCTCGGCAACGACGGCCAGCCCTGCAGCGCCGATTTGGCGGCCCGCGCCCTCGGGAGCGGCAGGGTGGAATGGGCCCGGAGCGCCGCCGCCGTCCCGCTGCAAGTGCGCAACGAGGTGGTGGGCGCGCTCTCACTGCGCTTTGCCCGCGGCGTGCGCGATCTCCGCCCGCTCCAACCGCTGCTCACCCGCGCCGGAGCGGTGCTCGCGGCGGCCGAGCGCGAATCCAAGAAGGACCGCTTCCTCTCGCTGGCGGCGCACGAGCTGAAGACGCCGCTCACCAGCATTAAAGGCTTCTCCTATTCGCTGGCGCGCAGGCTGGAGAAGGGCGAGCCCTCCGACCCGCGCCACGTGCAGGTGCTGGAGCGGCAGGCGGAGCGGCTGCACTCACTGCTCGAGGAGATGCTGGAGGTCTCGCGTATCGAGACCGGGCGCTTCGTCCTGCACCAGGAGCCGTGCGACCTCTCCGAGCTGGTGGAGGCGTCGCGCCGGTCGCTGCGGCGGCTCGGGGCGGACGACGGCGTGGAGGCGCAGATCGATCCGGCGCTGCCGCTGATGGCCGACCGGGAGCGCATCGAGCGGGCGCTGACGGCGATGGTGCTGCGCGCCCGCGGGCTGGGGCCGGTGGTCATCGAGGCGGTGCGTCGCGAAGGGCGCGCCGAGGTGCGGGTGCGCTGGTCGGGCGAGCCGCTCTCCGAGGCGGACCGGCGCCAGGCGCTGGAGCCGCGCTGGGAGGCGCCGCAGGCGCAGCGGCTGGGCTTGGGGATGGCGCTGGTGATCGCGCAGCGGGCGGCGGAGCTGCACGGCGGAGCGCTGCGCGCCGAGGCCGACTCCTTCTTCCTCGACCTGCCGCTGCGCGCGCCGTCCAGGCTGCCCTTGTCGGGCGGCGAAGGGCGCGTGCTGGTGGTGGACGACGACGAGCCGCTCGCGCGGATGATGGCCGAGTTCCTGGGCGAGCACGGCTTCGACGCCGACTGGGCCGGCGGGGGCCGCATCGCGCTCGCCCGGATGAAGGTCGCGCCGCCCGACGTGCTGGTGCTGGACCTGCGGATGCCGGAGATGGACGGGCGCGCGCTCTTGACCGCGGTGCGCGCGCTGGGGATGTCGCCGCGGGTGGTGCTCTTCTCCGCGGACCGCGCCGTCGCCGACGCCGCGCGGGAGCTGGCCTGCGAGGCCTTCGTGGAGAAGCCCTTCGCGCCCGAGTCGCTCCTGGCGGCCGTCCGCCGCACCATGTCCGCGCCCGCCGTGAAGCCAGGCTGAAACCGCCGGGCGCGTCCGGCCACTTCGGGTCATGAAGACACTCCTCTGCGCCGTCGGCATGAAGCCACTCCTCTGCGGCGTCGTCCTCCTGGCCTCGGCCGCCCTCGCCTCGGAAGAGGCCTGGGTGGTGGTCCGCGACGAACACTCCTCCTCGATGCACGGCGACACCCGCGACCTTGCGGCGGCTCGCAGCCACTTCAAGGCGCTGGGGCCCGGCTACCTCTGGTTCCGGCGCGGCGGCAAGGAGTACGTGGTCACGGACAGCGGCGTCCTGCAGCAGATCGAGGAGGCAACCAAGCCGCAGGAGGAGCTGGGTCAGGCGCAGGGCGAGCTGGGGCGGCGGCAGGGAAATCTCGGGCATCAGCAGGCTGAGATCGGCCGCCTCCAGGGCGAGCTGGGCCGCCAGCAGGCCAAGGTGTCGCTTCGCCGGGCCGAGCGCGAGACCAACGGCGAGC
>JANXXR010000181.1 GCA_025350525.1 Deltaproteobacteria bacterium | reverse complement strand
AGGACATCGGCGACGGCAAGGGTACGTCACCGCAAGACGTAACCGCGGTCGTGCAGCAGGACGGCTCGGGCTCTCTTGGGATTCAGCCACCGTCGGGTGGATCGTTCAAGGAGGGTGCTTTCAAATTCACTCTGGCAGTGACTTCTTCCGGTGCAGCTCCGATCTCCTCGGCTCCGGTCGCCGTCAATGTCGCCGCCGCGCCCACGCTGACGATCAAGGTCGTAGGCGCGGCGACTGGGGATGTCCTTACCGGTATCTCCGTCAAGGCAACGGGACCGACGGAGCATACCGAGGTCACTTCGAGTACCGGAATGGTCTCGTTTCACGGGCTCCAGCAGGCATTGTATCAACTGATTTTCTCGGCTACCGGTCCGACCGGCGATAGCGGACAAGCCAAGGTGTCCGAGTTCGTCGCTTCGGCGCAGCCTGACCCCAGCGCACACGAGCTGTGCGTCGTGGCCCCGCAAGCGATGACGGAAAAGGAAAAGAAGATCGTCATCAAAGCCTTCGACCTGGGCGCAGACGAGGCGAAGGCGAAGAGCATCATCGGCGGGCGTCGCGAAGACTTCGTCAAGACCTTTGCCAGCCGTCTCGAGTGTACTCTGCGAGGGGTCACGAACGTATCCCCTCTCCGCGACATTGCCGAGGAATGGCTGGAGGAGGAGATCGCAACGCTCGCGCGCAAGCATGTGCAAATTGTCCGACGCGAATGGGCCAGCTTTCCCGAGAAGCCTTTCGCGGACGAAGAAGCCTATCGTCAATTTCGGCCGGCGTACATCAAGGCTGGCTACGCGCCGGGTCCTGTGCTCAAGGAGATCGTCGCGTGCAAACTGCTGAACACGGACGTCAAGGTGCAGCGCGTGCTTCGCGACAAGTTGCAGCGAATAGAGGCGGATCAGCAAGACGCCGTCGCGCACCTCAAGATCGGCTGTCACTTTGATCCGCGCTCCCAATACGATCCCGATCATCCCGACAGAAAGATCTTGAGCAACCACGCTCTTGGCGGGGCCATAGACATCGACCCGGACGACAATCCAGTCATTACAGACACCAAAGTCCTAGATGCAATTCAGCAGCTGACAGGCGTCGATCCGAGAAAGGCATACCACCCTGCGGCCGGCTCCGGCAGTGACATCGGCGAATTCAGACTGAACGATCCGGAGGTAGCCCTCGCCTACAAGGACGCCGAGACCATTTCCGCGACATTGAAACAAAAGCTAGAGCGCTTCTTTAGCAGTCAAGACGACCTCGTCAAGGCCGAGACCAAAGTCGGCGAGGTCCCGCCCGGTCACGACGAAGAAGCGCAGCAAGCTGCGGAAAACGTTCGTTTGGCACAACACAGACTCGAGGCTGTGGACGGCTTTGACGCAATCCGGGTGCTATCGGATAGCAAGGAAGTGCAGGGCCAGGGCGGGCTCAAGGGCTGGGCCGAGCACGGAGTGCTCAACGTGCCTGCAGAGGTCGTGGGCCTCATGCATACGGCGGGCTTCATCTGGGGTGGTCAGTATTTCTTGAGGAAAGATTATATGCATTTCGAGTTAAGAACCGACGGATCGGATACCGATGTGACGAATCTCGCAAAGGTCGACGTGGACCGCCAGCGGTCCGCCGACGTGTTCGCCGATCTGTCAGCGCCATCCTTCGATCCCGTGTTACCGGCCGACTATCTCGGACAGTAGCGAGTTCCGCCAATCAGCGGCGATGCCAGAAACGCGCTGCAGGAAAGCGATGACCAGGTGTGATTCCGAGCTGGTCGTGAGCAACGTTCGGTAGTGCGATCGTCTTCGCCGATGCCTGCAGCGGACACGTCGAGTTCGTCTGCGGAGGCAAGGCGCGGGAGCTCACCTTTGCGCCAACGCGCTGACTCACTTTTGCTCGTCGGACTTCTTGATCAGGTCTTCGGCGTCCTTTTGCTGCTCGCGCTCGAGCTCTTTGGCGCGCACGCGGACGCTGTCGAGCTGGCGCTTCTGCTGCGTCGGGCCTTCAGGGTTGCCCACCATGGTGCCCGACAGCTCGACTTTGACCGCGTAGGCCACGATAGCGAGGCCGAGCAGCAGCACCAGAATTCTTCCCAAGCTCATGCCGGGAGCGTCGCACCGATGGCAGCGGCCGCGCAAGCGGTGTCCTTTTGTGGCAAGACTCGAGCGCCGTGATCGAGCGGCCCGAAAGACGGCGCTACGGCACAGAACTGGATCGCCAGCGGGGAGGCGGCACGACTACGGGAACCTATACGCTCAACTTCACCAGCATCTCCAACGTCTAAGTCCACTCCAACGGCAAGGCCTACAGTACCGACGGCACGCTGGTGGCCGCGAGCGGAAGCGGCCCTGCGGTCACGCTACACGCGACGCTCTGGCCCCGGCCACTGAAAGTGACTTAGGGGAACGCTGTACCCGTTACGGGATTACGCCTTTGCCGGCGGCGGCTGCGCGGTGGACTTGCCGCCGTCACCGCCGCCCTGCTCCGCCAGAGCTTCCTTGCGGCTGAGGCGGATTTTCCCGGAGCGGTCCACCGAGACGACTTTGACCAGCACCTCGTCGCCTTCCTTGAGCACGTCCTCGACCTTCTTGACGCGCCCGTTGGCGAGGTCGCTGATGTGCACCAGGCCGTCGGTGCCGGGGAAGATCTCGACGAAGGCGCCGAACTCCATGATGCGGCGCACGGTGCCGAGATAGGTCTTGCCGACCTCGGCCTCCTGGGTCAGCGCCCGGATCATCTTGATGGCCTGCTCGACGCCC
>JANXXR010000173.1 GCA_025350525.1 Deltaproteobacteria bacterium | reverse complement strand
TCCACACACCACAACGCGCTCGATCTGGACCTCAAGCTGCGCATCGCCACCGAGCTGCACCTGAAGCGGCTCGTCGTCGGCGGGCTCGACCGCGTCTACGAGATCGGCCGCATCTTCCGCAACGAAGGCATCGACCGGCGGCACAATCCCGAATTCACCAGCATCGAGTTCTATCAAGCCTATGCCACCTATGAGGATCTCATGTCGCTGACCGAGCAGATGATCGCCCGGCTTGCGCAGGAGGTCACCGGCGCCAACGTCGCGCCGTACCAGGGCGTGCAGATCGATTACACGACGCCGTGGCCGCGGGTCTCGATGCTGGGCGAGGTGGCCAAGGCCTATGGCGCGTCGGGCTCCGCCTCGGCGCAGCTCGACGCGCTGGACAAGCTCCCGTTGGAGGAGTGGCTGGCCAGGCTGCCGGCAGAGGAGAAAGAGGCGCGCCACAAGTTTGCCCGCGTGCATTCCACCGGCGAAAAGATCGCCTGGGCCTTCGAAGCGTTGGTGGAGCCCGTGCTGCCGCGCGAGAGGCCCTCCTTCGTGGTCGATTTCCCGCTGGAGGTGTCGCCGCTGGCCCGAAAGCGCGACAGCGAGCCGCGCCTGGTGGACCGCTTCGAGGCCTATGCAGGCGGCTTTGAAATTGCCAATGCTTTTTCCGAATTGAACGACCCCCGCGATCAGGAGTCGCGCTTCCGCGCGCAGGTGGCGGCGGCGGCCCGCGGCGATCAGGAAGCCATGCCCTATGACCGCGACTATATCCGGGCATTGGAGCACGGAATGCCGCCCACCGCTGGCGAGGGCATCGGCATCGACCGGCTGGCGATGCTCTTCACCGACGCGGCCAGCATCCGCGACGTCATCCTCTTTCCGCTCCTCAAGCCGGAAGAAAGCCCGAAATGAATTTGCGCTGGCGCGTCACCGCCGCCGCCTTCGTGCTCTTCCTCGCCGCCGGCGCCGCCCAATACGGCCTCGCCACCTGGCTGGGCTCGGCGACCACGTTTTCGCGCGACGCCGTCACCGCGCTTTCTTTTGGCGTCGAGGCGCTGGGCTTCCTCGTCGCCGGCTTTCTGCTCAGCTTCCTCGGCCGCGGATACCGCCCGTTGGCCAATGCCATCGCTTCCCTTGCCTTTGGAATCGTGACTTTCTTCGTGCTGCGGCAATTGAAGCCGCCGTCCTTTTCCTACGACCGGTTCTTCGCCAGCACCGGCGAGCTGTTGGTCTGGTCCCTCTGCGCCGCGCTGGGCTCCTGGCTCCTCGCCATGTGGGGCGCCTCGCTGGGAATGCTGATCGGCGCCGCCGGCCACCTCGACGGGCGCTTCCAGTATGAATGGGGAATCGCCCGCACGCACCTGCGGCTCAATCGCCGGACCGCGACGGTGATCCTCCTCTTCGTCCTCATTCCGCCCGGCGTCATCCTGCTCCTTGCCCAGATCGCCGCCGACTTCGACAAGATGCGCCGCGCCGGCGGCCACCTGACGGTGCGGCTGGCCCTCATGCTGGGCGCGATCGTGGTGGTGGGGCTCGCCCTCGCCGGCCGCGCTCTCCTGGCCCGCTCCGCGCTCGCGCGCCTGCAGCCCGGGCAGCGCCGCAAGCGGCCGGCCACCGTGGTCATGACCGGCATCTCCATCGCCGGCGTGGCGGTGGGCGTCTGGGCGCTCACCGTGGTCCTCTCGGTGATGAGCGGGTTCGAGGCCGATCTCAAGCACAAGATTCTCGGCACCAACTCGCACGCGCTGCTGCTCAAATTCTCCAATGATTTTTCCGAATGGAAGACGGTATTGCCCAAGGTGGAGGCGGTGCCGGGCGTGGCCGGCGTCTCGCCCTTCATCCTCAACGAGGTGATCCTCTCGCACGGCCAGACGGTCACCGGCGCGGAGCTCAAGGGCATCGACCCGGCGACGGCGGGCGCGGTCAGCGAGCTGCCCCGGCAGGTGATCGCCGGCGAGTTGGGCTGGATCACCTCGCCGCAGAGCATTCCTTCCTCGGTGGTCGAGCCGCACGGGGACGCCGCCAAGCAGCTGGAAGGCCCCGAATACGAGCAATACCTCCAGGACACATTGAAGCGGCGGCAGGAGCATCCGGAAGAGAAGGGCAAGATGGACCCGGAGGCGGTGAAGAACCTGCCCGGCGTCTGCATCGGCAAGGAGATGTCGCACCAGCTGCGCGCCTGGGTGGGCGACATCGTCAACGTGCTGACGCCGCTGGGCGAGATGACGCCCACCGGCCCGGTGCCGCGCAGCCGCCCGTTCCGGGTGGCCTGCATCCTCTATTCGGGGATGTATGAATACGATTCCAAATTCGTCTATATCGGCATTCCCGAAGCGCAGCGCTTCTTCAAGATGGGCGACAACATCGTCGGGCTGGAGTTGAAGTTCAACGACGTCGACGCCGCCCGCGCGCTGGGCCGCCGGGTGGTCACCATGCTGGGCGGCTTTCCCTATCGCACCAAGGACTGGGCCGAGCTGAACCGCAACCTCTTCTCGGCCTTGAAGCTGGAGAAGCTGGCCATGGCCATCATCCTCACCTTCATCGTGCTGGTGGCCTGCTTCAACATCCTCAGCACGCTCATCATGCTGGTGCTGGAGAAGACCAAGGAGATTTCGATCTTGAAGTCGATGGGCGCCCGCGACGCCAGCGTGATGAAGATCTTCGTCGTCGAGGGTCTGACCATCGGCGCCATCGGCACCGGGATGGGCCTCCTCATGGGCCTCGCTACCTGCTCCTTCATCGAGAAGTTCGGCCTGCAGCTCGATCCGGATGTATATTACATATCCAATTTGCCGGTGAACGTGGACGGCGCGCAGTTCGCCATGGTGGCGGCCATTTCGCTCTGCCTCAGCTACCTGGCCACGCTCTATCCCGCCACCAAGGCCAGCCGCCTCTCGCCGGTCGATGGCTTGCGGGAGGAATGAATGCCCGCCCTGATCGAAGCGCGCGCGGTCCATAAGTCCTATTGGCTGGGCGAAAAGGAAATCCACGTCCTGCGCGGCGCCTCGTTTGCGCTCAACGCCGGAGAGATGGCCTCGCTGGTGGGGCCCAGCGGCGTGGGAAAGAGCACCTTCCTCCACGTCATCGGCACCCTCGATCCGCCGACGCGGGGAGAGGTGCTCTTCGACGGGCTGGACGCCTTTTGCATGGGCGAGGAGCAGCTGGCGCAGTTCCGCAACACCAGCATCGGCTTCGTCTTCCAGTTCCATTACCTGCTGCCTGAATTCACCGCCCTGCAGAACGCGGCCATGCCCGGCCTCATCCACCGCATGACGCGCGAGAAGGCGGAGGCGCAGGCCAGGGAGATGCTGGAGATCGTCGGCCTTTCGCACCGCCTCGATCACAAGCCCGGCGAGCTCTCGGGAGGCGAGCAGCAGCGCGTCGCGCTCGCCCGCGCGCTGGTGCTGGGGCCCCGCCTGCTCCTCGCCGACGAGCCCACCGGCAACCTCGACGAGGCCACCGGCGAGGGCATCCACCAGCTCCTCGTCGAGCTGAACCAACGGCTCGGCATCGCCGCCATCGTGGTCACGCACAACCCGCGCCTCGCCGAGCGCATGCCGCGCCGCCTGCGTCTGACCGACGGGCTGGTGGTCGAAGCGCAGTAGCAGGAGCGGCGCTCCGTCCACAGGTTCGCTCTCGAAGAATCACAACTTCGGGAGATCACGACAATGCGGAAGATGATGGTGCTGCCTGCGGTCGCGCTGGCGTTCGGCTGCGCGATGGGCGGGCAAGAGAAGAAGTCGGAGACGATGACGGCGCAGGACCAGGCGCACGCGCAGCTGCAGCAGGCTGCCGACGCGCAGAAGCGGGCCTCGGCCGAGCAGGCGGCCGCCGAGAAGGATCAGCAGTCGGTGGTGCAGGCGCAGAAGAACCTCGCCGACGCGCAGGCGCGGCTGAGCGGCCAGCGGATGAAGGCCAAGCAGGCCCAGGACGACGCCCGCCAGATGTCCGAGAAGGCGCAGGCCGAGGTCCAGCAGCAGCAGCAGCAGGCGAGCCAGCTCCAGGAGCAGACCTCGCAGAAGAACAGCGAGCTGAACAAGAGCCGCACGCAGGAGTGGACCGCGCAGAAGGATCTCGAAGGCCGCGTCATGCAGGCGAGCGGCGAGGAGATCCAGGTGCGCACCAGCGATCAGCAGCTGGTGAAGCTGGACGTGACCGACTCGACCGCGATCAACTTCAACGGCCGCAGCGGCAAGGTCTCGGAGATTCAGCCGGGCAGCGACATCCGCGCGTCCTACCAGCTGATCGACGGCAAGGCCAAGGCGCTGACCATCGAAGTCACCGGCGCCCAGCAGTCCGACCCGGCGACGCCGAAGTAATAGCGGCTTCTAGCCTTAACCTGAGGCCTGCAGCCCGAGGCCTTCAACGCCTATCAGGCGTTGAAGACCAGCAGCTCGTCCACATGCCCGCGCCCTGCGGCCTTGGAGTTGATGTACCGCGGGGCGCGGACCAGGCGCTGCTCGAAGCCGCTGTAGAGCTCGCGGACCCGGTCGGTTGCGGAGTTGGAGAGCAGGAAGCGGACGCCGCGGCGGTTGAGCACGATGCAGGCGTGGGCGAGGCGCTGCTGGTCTTCCCAGGAGAACCCGCCCGCGGTGTACGAGGCGAAGCTCGAAGACGGCGAGACCGGATCGTAGGGCGGGTCGAGGTAGACGAAGTCGCCCGGCAAAGCCTTGCTCATGGCCACCTCGAAGGGCTGGTGCTCGACCTCGACGCCGCGCAGAGCGTGGCTGGCGGTGATGAGCGTGGCTGGGTCGGCGAAGCGCGGATTCTTGTAGCGGCCGAAGGGGACGTTGAAGCGGCCGGCCCGGTTGACGCGCCAGAGGCCGTTGAAGCAGGTCTTGTTGAGGTAGATGAACCGCGCGGCGCGGGCGGCGGCCGGCATGCCCTTTGGGTCCTCGACGCGCTGGCCCGCCACGTCTACGAGCGCAGCCACTTCGAGGCGGTGCGCGCGATGGACCCAAAG
>JANXXR010000160.1 GCA_025350525.1 Deltaproteobacteria bacterium | reverse complement strand
AGGACATGAAGAACGTGGTCGCGAAGCTTCTCGAGGTGGGCTGCAAGGACGTGCTGCTCACCGAGCGGGGCGCGTCGTTCGGCTACCACAACCTGGTGGTGGACATGCGGGCGCTCATCACCATGCGGGAGTTCGCGCCGGTCTGCTTCGACGCCACCCACTCGGTGCAGCGGCCCGGCTCGCAGGGCGACGCCACGGGCGGCGACCGGACGCTGGCGCCGCCCTTGGCCCGGGCGGCGGCGGCGGTGGGCATCGACGCGCTCTTCTGCGAAGTGCACGAAGATCCCGACCAGGCGCTCAGCGACGGCCCCAACTCGCTGACCTTTGCGACCTGGGAAGCGCTGGTCGAGGACGTGCTGCGGATCCGCTCAGCGCTCGCGCGCGACTAGCCACAGCCCGAGCGCGATCACCAGCAGCGCCACGCCGTCGAGCGGCACCAGCTGCTCGTGGAGCAGGAGCGCGCCGAGCAGCAGGCCGAAGACGGGCGTGAGGAAGAACCAGGCGCTGACCCGGCTCGCCTCGCCGTGCTGCAGGATCCAGAACCAGAGCATCGAGGCGCCGATGCTGAGCACGAGGATAAGGAAGGCGAGGCTGCCGACGACCGGCAGCGTCCAGGCGATGTGCGGCGGGCCCTCGAGGACCAGCGCCGCCGGCAGGAGCACGACGCCCGAGAGGAAGAGCTGCCCGGCGTTGAGGACCAGCGGATGGGGCCGCAGCCGCATCCGCTTGTAGAGGATGTTGGAGAAGACGAAGGCCAGGACGCCCGAGGCCGAAAGCAGCACGTCCTGCGGCCGCGCCTCCTGCGAGGTGGCCCGCGAGTGCATCGCCAGGAGCACGCCCGAGAAGCCGAGGATGAGCCCTGTGGCCTTGCGCCGGGTGAGGGGCTCGCGCAAGAGCCACGGCGCGAGGAGCGCCAGCAGGAGCGGGTTGGCGCTGGCGACGATGGAGCCCATCCCCGCCGAGAGGTGCCGCAGCGCCTCGTAATTGAGCCCGAGGTAGAGCGCGTTTCCGAGCAGGCCGAGGAGGCCCAGCTGGAGCCAGGTCTTGCCGTCCTGGGGCAGCGGCAGCCGGGCGACGAAGACGCCGGCAAAGAGCAGGCTGCCGGCGATGAGGAAGCGGATCCAGAGGATCGAGAGCGGCGGCGCCGAGTGGGCGAGGATGCGGCTCGGCACGAAGGCCGCGGCCCAGAGGAAGACGTAGAGGATGGCGGCAGCGGTGCCCAAGCGGGTGTGGGGTCTCGGCGCGTTCATCGGCAGGTTTGGATGCTCCCCGCCGCGCCGGGTCGCCATGATAAAAGCGCGGCGTGCCCAGAAAGCCGTCGCGCGCACTGCTCCGGCGCATCCGCCTCGTGGTGCTCGACGTCGACGGGACGCTGACCGACGGCAAGCTCTACTACGGCGCGCAGGGCGAGCTGATGAAGGCCTTCGACGTCCGCGACGGCCACGGCCTGCGCCTCCTCGCCCTGCACGGCGGCGTCAAGCTGGCCGTCCTCACCGGGCGCCGCCCAGAGCTGGTGCTGCAGCGGTGCAAGGAGCTGTCGATCGAGCACGTCGTCGGGCAGAGCCGGGCCAAGGGGGCGGCCATCGAGAAGATGAGCGCCGAGCTGGGCGTTCCGCTCGCGGAGACCGCCTTCATGGGCGACGACGTCAATGATCTGCCGGCGCTGCGCAAGGTAGCTCTCTCCTGCGCCCCAGCCGACGCCGCCCGGGAGGTGTTGCGCGAAGTGAGCTGGGTCTCGCAAAGGCCCGCCGGCCGGGGCGCCGTGCGGGAGCTGTGCGAGCTGCTGCTCGCCGCCAAGGTCGGCTGGCCCCCGCCCGACGGGGAGTCGGTGTCATGACCCCCCCGCCAAAAAAAAATTATTTTTTTTTCGGGGAGGAGGGGTGGAAGAGGGTGAGGCGGGAGGTCCGGGTCCGTGCGCTGCTCCTCGCGCTGCCGCTCTTGCGCTACCTCCCAGAGGGCTTGGGCGCGGCGCTGGGAATGCTCGCCTGGTACCTGACGCCGCGGCAGCGCCGGCTCGCCCGCGAGCACCTGGCCATCGCCTTTCCGGAGAAGACCGCAGACGAGCGCGACCGCATCGGCCGGCGCAGCTTCGGCAACCTCGGCCGGGCGATGCTCGAGGCGGCGCGAGGGGATGCGCGCAACGTCGAGCTCGCCGCGGGGGACGAAGCCATGCTCCGGGCCGCCCAGGCCGAAGGCAAGGGCGTGGTGTTGGTCACCGGCCACCTCGACAACTGGGAGCTGTTTGCCCGCCGCATCGCCATGCTCGGGCTGCCCTGCGGGACGGTGGCCAAGGAGGCGCAGGATCCGCGGCTGACCGCGCTGCTCAAGACCTCGCGCGAGAGCACGGGCATGCGGGTCTTCTGGCGCGGCTCACCGCTGGCCGCGCGCGAACTGATCCGCTTCCTCAAGTCCGGCGGCATGCTCGGCATCCTCATCGACCAGGACACGCGGGTCGCCGGACACTTCGTGCCGTTCTTCGGGAGGCTCGCATTCACGCCTCGTGCCGCGGGCGACCTCGCCGTCCGCCTCGGCGCGCCGATGATCTTCGGCTGCGCGCGCAGGGTGGCCGGGAACCTGCATCGCATCGTCCTCCGCCGGATCGATGCGCCCCGCTCCGGCGATCGCGATCAGGATTCTCTGATGCTCACCGCCGCCGCGACGCGAGCGATCGAAGACGAAATCCGTGCCAACCCTGCGGAATGGGTCTGGATGCACCCGCGCTGGCGCACACAAGTGCCCCTCTAGGCTACCGATATCTCAATCGAATTGAGTTTGGGACCGAACAGAAAAAGCGAGGGCCTACGCCTCGACAGGCCGAGGGGGCGGTGATAGCCTTACCTGCAAATGCGGAGCCAGTGCGCCATCGTGCTTCTTGCCTCTGCCAGCGCGGCGTGCACTGGAACCTCCAATTCCCCTGCTGTATCCCACCTTTCCCTTCCTGACGACTCTCCTGACCTTTCGCTGGGAGGCGTGGCATTTGCCCGGCTTTCCGAAGGCCGGCTGGTGGCGCGCGGCACGGCCGAGCACCTCGATTACCGAAGGGCAGGCGGCCGGCTGGTCGCCAGCCAGGGGGACGTCACCATCCTGCCGGAGCCGGGCTCGGACCTGGCCACCTACGGCGAGCTGAAGGTCTCCGCGCCGCACATCGAGGGCGAAGTCGGCAACCGACGCGGCGACGGAACCGGCGGCGTCCGACTCGACACCAGCCGGGGCGACCGCGCCGAGAGCGACGCCGTCCACTACGACGGCAGCACCGTCCGCAGCGACACCCGCGTGGTGGCGCGCGGCCCGGGCTACGACGTCGAGAGCCACGGCATGATCGCCCAGTCGGACGGCAGCGCGGTCCGCCTGACCAAGGGCGTGCAGGGCAAGCTCGAGCTGGAAGGCTCGCGATGATGGCGCTCCTCCTCGCCGCTGCCACCGCCGGACTGCCGCCCGGGCCGGTTGACTTCAAGGCCCAGGACATGCGCATCGAGCCGAAGGATCACCGCGTCTTCCTCGACGGCGACGTCCACCTCACCCGCGGCGACCTGAACGTCACCGGCGACCACGCCGTCGCCGACTACAAGAAGGCCGGCGCGCCGAAGAAGGCCGTCAAGCACAAGGCGGCTCCTTCGGCCTCGGTGGGCGGCGAGGCAGTGGACCACTTCACCGTGGACGGCAAGGTCCATGTCGAGCGCGGCACCCGCACCGCCGACGGCGATCGCGGGGTGCTCGACGTTCCGGGCCAGACGCTGGTGCTGACCGGCACGCCCGAACTTCCCCCGGTGCTGCGCGACGGCTCGGAGACGCTCTCGGGCGACCGCATCCTCCTGCGCCTCGACAGCGAGGACGTGGAGGTGGTGCGGCCCAGACTGACCCTGCGCCGTTCGCTGCCGGAGGAGGGCGCGCCCACGGGCAAGCCCGGCACGCGGGTGGTGATCGAGGCGGCGCGGCTGCAGCTGCTCAAGGAGCGCCACCTGGCGGAGTTCCGCGACGAGGTGGTGGTCCGCCGCGGCGACGCGGTGGTGAAGAGCCCGCGTATGGACGCCCGCTACGACCAGGACGGCCAGCTCACCAAGCTCGAGATGCGCGGCGGCGTGGACCTGCGCCAGGGCGACCGGCGCGCCACCGGCAAGAGCGCCGACTACGACGCGCTCAAGAAGACCATGGTGCTGACCGGCGACCCGAAGCTCTACGACCGCGGCGACGTGCTCACCGGCGACAGGATCGACCTCGCGCTCGAGACCAAAGAAGTCCGCGTCGAGAAGGCCAAGGGGCGGCTTCACCCCGAAGCCCACCAGGAAGAAGGCCAGCGGTGACGGCGCTCCTCGCCAAGGGCCTGAGCAAGAGCTTCCGCGGCCGCCGGGTGGTGGACGACGTGTCGTTTTCGGTGGCGCCGGGCGAGGTGGTCGGTCTGCTCGGCCCCAACGGCGCCGGCAAGACCACCAGCTTCCACTGCGTCGTCGGCCTGCTCAACCCCGACAAAGGCGAGGTGCGGCTCGGCGACCGCGACCTCTCCGGCCTGCCGCTGCACGCGCGCGCCCGGCTGGGCATCGGCTACCTGCCGCAGGAGCCGTCCATCTTCCGCAAGCTGACGGTGCGGGAGAACTTCCTCCTCGTCCTGGAAGGCTCGCAGTTGTCGAAGAAGGCGCGGGGCGAGCGCGCCGACGAGCTGCTCAGCGAGTTCGATCTGCTGCGCGTCGCCGAGGCGCTGGGCGAGACGCTCTCGGGCGGCGAGCGGCGCCGGGCGGAGATCGCGCGCAGCCTCCTCGCCGACCCCAAGTTCATGCTCTTCGACGAGCCGTTCGCGGGCGTCGATCCCATCGCGGTGCACGATCTGCAGCGGCTGATCCACCGCCTGCGCGACCGGGGCCTCGGCGTCCTCATCACCGATCACGCGGTCCGCGAAACGCTGGGCATCTGCGACCGCGCGGTTTTGTTGGTCGAGGGCAAGCTGCTGGAGTCGGGCACTCCGGCGGAGATCGCGTCGTCGGAGCGCGCCCGCGCCGTGTACCTCGGCGAGCGGTTCAGGCTGGAATAGGGAGGCGGGGATGGCGTTGGAGCTGAAACAAAGTCTGAGGATGTCGCAGCAGCTGGTGATGACCCCCCAGCTGCAGCAGGCGATCAAGCTCCTGCAGCTCTCCAGGCTGGAGCTGGTGGACCTGATCCGCACCGAGATGGAGGAGAACCCGCTCCTCGAGGAGCCCCTCGACGGCGCGGAGGTCGAGCTCGACGAGGCGCCGGCGGAGCTGCTCTCGACGCTCAACGAGAGCATCGAGGCGAGCGAGCTGTCGGTCTCGACGCCGGAGATCGCGCAGCCCGACCTCAAGGCCAAGGCCGAAGGCGACGTCAAGCGCGAGGACATCGACTGGGAGCAGTACCTCGACAACTACCAGACGCAGCACACCGCGCCCTCGGCGGGCGGCTTCAACAACGAAGACCTGCCCTCCCTTCAAGATACCCTCACCCGCGGCGAGGACCTGACCCACCACCTCCTCGCCCAGCTGCGCATGGCGGGCCTCTCCGACGATGAGGAGCGGATCGGCGCGCTCATCATCGGCAACCTGAACCGCGACGGCTACCTGGTCATCGACCCGGACCTGACGCCGTCGGTGCCGATTCTCCTCGAGGAGAGCAGCGGTGGCAGCGAGACGGGGACACCATTGGATGGTGTCCCCCGCGAAGTGCCGGCGGTGGCTCCCGAAGCGCTCGAGGCGCTGCGGCGGTCGCAGGCGCCGCGGCTGCCCAAGAGCGAGGCCGATCCGCTCATCCCGCTGGCGCTGGAGGCGTGCGTGCCGGCGGCCATGGCCGAGAAGGTGCTCAAGCGCATCCAGCGCTTCGACCCCATCGGCTGCGGCTCCCGCGACCTGCGCGAGTGCCTCTGCGTGCAGGCGAAGCACTACGTCAACGAGGGCGAGGGCAAGGACGATCCGGACGGGGAGCTGCTGCCGCAGATCGTCAGCCGCCACCTCAAGAACGTCGAGACCAAGAAGTACCAGGCCATCGCCAAGGACCTGCGCGTCTCGCTGGAAGAAGTGGTCGCGTCGATCAAGCTGTTGGGCCGGCTCGACCCCAAGCCGGGCCGCGGCTTCGCCATGGACGAGCCGCAGTACATCACGCCCGACGTCTACATCCACAAGATCGGCGAGACCTACCACACCGTCCTCAACGACGACGGCCTCTCCAAGCTGAGGATCTCGCAGCACTACCGCAGCGCCCTCAAGAACGGCGCGGGCGGCGGCACCAAGGACTACATCCAGGAGAAGCTGCGCTCGGCGGTCTGGCTGATCC
>JANXXR010000115.1 GCA_025350525.1 Deltaproteobacteria bacterium | reverse complement strand
GAAGGATTCGTACGACGGCGTTCCCCACCTCGACGGCACGCCCGCCAAGGCGCCCATCGCGCTGGTGGAAGTGCAGGGCTACTGCATCGACGCCCGCCGCCGCATGGCCCGCCTCTACCGCCAGCTGGGCCGCCGCGACGACGCCGCCCGCTGCACCTCGGCCGCGCTCCGCCTCGAGCGACAGCTGGACGACGCCTTCTGGATGGAGAAATCGAGCTGCTACGCGCTGGCCCTCGACGGCGACAAGCGCCAGGTGCAGCCGGTGACCTCCAACGCCGGACACCTCCTCTTCTCGCACGTGGTGCCCGACGCCCGCGCCCGCCGCGTGGCGCGGACGCTCATGAGCGAGGCCAGCTTCTCCGGCTGGGGCGTCCGCACGCTGGCGAAGGGCCAGCGCCCGTACAACCCGCTCAGCTACCACAACGGCACCATCTGGCCGCACGACAACTCCCTCGTGGCCATGGGCTTCTCCAACTATGGGATGCAGAAGCTCGCGGCGCAGGTGCTGAGCGGGCTCTACGAATCGTCGCGGCAGTTCCGCCACTACCGCCTGCCCGAGCTCTTCTGCGGCATGGGGCGGGGCGAGGGCGACTTGGTGGTCAGCTACCCGGTCTCGTGCTCGCCGCAGGCGTGGGCCTCGGGCGCCTTCTTCCTGCTGCTGCGCGCCTGCCTCGGGCTCTATCCCGATGCACCGCGCAAGACGCTGCGCATCGTCAACCCGCACCTGCCGACGTTCATGGACGAGCTGACGCTCTCGGGGCTGCGCGTCGGCAACACGCGCGTGGCGCTGCAGTTCAACCGCACCGGCGAGGGGACCTTTGCCGCCGTACGCGAGATGCAGGGAGAGCCGCTGGTGACGCGCATCGAGGTCGGCGGAAACTCCTGAGCGGCTTAGGAAGCGCCGTGCCCAGGCCGGAAAACTTTTACCTATGCGGCCTGCCGCTGGGCGCCGCGGAAGTACGCGGGGATGGCGGGCACGTTGCGGCGGGCGAGCGCGATGACCTTGCGGCCCCGCTCTGTCCTCTGCATCGCCTTGACGAGCACGGCGCCGAAGAGGGCGATGAGTCCGCCGGGGACGATGATGGCAGCGACGATGATGGCGATTTTGCGGGTCACGAAGAGTTTGATTGCACGCACGGTGCCAGTGCGAAATCTGCTACGCACTGTGCTAGGAACCCGTTGGCGAGAGGAGCGCGATGGTTCACGCACTGAGCAGCGTGCAGGATGCGGCCGAGCGGCTGAAGGCTGTCGGCTACCTGCCCTCGCCCGAGATCGCCTCGAGCGCATTTCTGGCCGACCGCCTGGAGAAGCCGGTCCTCGTCGAGGGGCCGGCGGGAGTGGGGAAGACCGAGCTGGCGCGGGCGCTGGCGCTGGCCACCGGGCGCACGCTCATCCGCCTGCAATGCTACGAGGGGCTCGACGAATCGAAGGCCCTCTACGAGTGGGAGTACGCCAAGCAGCTTCTCTACACGCAGCTGCTCAAGGACAAGATCGCCGAGGCCATCGCCGGCACCCAGACGCTGGCCGAGGCGGCGGAGCGCATCGCCGGGTCGGCGAATCTGTTCTTCAGCGAGCGGTTCCTCCTGCCGCGGCCGCTGCTCGCCGCCATCCGCAGCCCCGAGCCGGCGCTGCTGCTCATCGACGAGGTGGACAAGGCCGACCCCGAGTTCGAGGCTTTCCTGCTCGAGGTGCTCTCCGACTTCGCAGTGACGGTGCCGGAGTTGGGCACCATCCAGGCGGTGCACAAGCCGCGGGTGGTGCTGACCTCCAACGCCGCGCGGGAACTGTCCGACGCGCTCAAGCGGCGCTGCCTGCACCTCTACATCGACTTTCCCACGGCGCAGCGCGAGCTGGAGATCGTGCGCTCGCGGATTCCGGGAGTGGCCGACGCGCTGGCCCGGAAAGTCGTCGCGGCAGTGCAGGCCATCCGCAAGCTGGATCTCAAGAAGCTGCCGTCGATCAGCGAGACGCTGGACTGGGTGCGGGCGCTGACGCTGCTCAACGCCTCGACGCTCGATGCCCAGCTGGTCTCGGAGACGCTCTCGACCGTGCTGAAATACGAGGCGGATATTGCGAAGGCCAAGGAGCACGCTTCGTACATCGCCGCGGCCGAACTTCGGTAACGGCCTTTAGAAGCGCACCATGGAGTCACGGAGGGCACGGAGAAAGCATGGGTTGGACCGGAGCCCACCGCGCCACCGCGATGACCGGAACGGGCACCCACCCAAAAACCTCCGTGCCCTCCGTGCCTCCGTGGTGCGCCTTGCTTTTCCTTAGCGGTGGCGGCCGGAGTTGAGCCCCGACTCGCGCCGCGCCTGCGCCTGGACCTGCGCGTCGATGTAGCCCGGATACCCGATCTTCACCGAGTCGGCCGACACTTCCGAGAGCTGCACGCCCGACTTCTTGTCGGAGACCAGGAAGCCGCCGCGCGACTTGAAGAGAATGTAGACCGAGGCGTCGTCGAGCGACATGCCCTGCTCCTCGGTGCGGTAGCTGTCCTCGCCGACCTGCACCATGACGGCGCCGGGCGCGATCTCCCTGGCGTCGCTGAAGCGGAAGGTCTTGAGCTGGACGTCGCGGTTGGCCCAGGGCGCGAGGTTGTGCCGCTCGCTGCCGGTGCGCTGCTTGAGCTGCGAGATGACCCCCATCGTCTTCGGGTGGGTCAGCCGCTTGGCGCCGTCCCAATCCTTGCGGACCACGCGCGAGAGGTACTGCTGCAGCGTGGCCTTGGCGAGGAAGACGTCGGGAGACTCCTCGATCAGCATCGACTGAACGCCGGACTCCTCGCTCTTGTCCACCGTCGAGTTCACCGCCGCCAACGCCGCCATCAATGCGATCGCCGCCACCATGTCCCGTCCCCCTGCCGCCGACCTGCGGCCGTCCGTTGAGTCAAGGTGGGTATGCAAGAAGCGGGCGGCAAGTCCCGCCGGGCAGGGCAGGGAGCAAGCGTTCGCTTCCGTTGGCTGGTCAACTCCGGAGCGGCCGGATCAGGCGCTGGCGCGGCTGGCCGGGACGGCCATCGCCACCCGGTCGCGGCCGAGGCGCTTGGCTTCGTAGAGCGCGGCGTCGGCCTTCTCCACCAGCGAGGCGATGTCCTCGGCGTCGATGCCCAGCGTGGCGATGCCGACGGAGATGGTGACCTTCAGCGGGCCCGAGCCTTGCGGACCGGGCAGCGGCGCTGCGGCGATGGCGCGGCGGAGCTTTTCGGCCACCTCCAGCGCCTCGGGCTTGCCGATGCGCGGCAGCACCACGCAGAACTCCTCACCCCCGTAGCGCGCCACCAGGTCCACCTTGCGCACGTTGCGCCGCAGCGTCAGCGCCACGCCGCGCAGCACGCCGTCGCCGACGGTGTGGCCGTGCGCGTCGTTGATCTGCTTGAAGAGGTCGAGATCGATCATCAAGAGGGAGAGCGGGTCGCCGAAGCGCACCGAGCGCGAGAACTCCTGGTCGAGGCGCAGGAAGAGCTGCCTGCGGTTGGCCACCGCCGTGAGCGGATCGGTGAAGGAGAGCTCGAGCGTCTGCTGGTAGAGCCGCGCGTTGGCGATGGCCAGCGCCGCCTGCGCGCCGATGGCCTCGACCAGCCGCGTCTCGCCGGGGCTGAAGGCGTCCACCGGGCGCCGGTTGAGGCTCATCACGCCGAGGATGCGCCCCTTGCTCCGCAACGGCACGGCGAGGAACGAGCCGGTGGTCCGGGTGTGCCCCTTGTAGTGCAGGTAGCGCGGGTCCTTCTCGACGTCGGGCAGGTAGAGCGTCTGGCCGTGCGCGGCCACTGTGCCGGCGACGCCCTCGCCCAGGTGGAAGCGCATCCCCCGGGCCGCGGCCGGCGTCTCGCCCGCCACCGCCTCGACCACCAGCTGGTGGCTGGCTTCGTCGAGCAGCATGACGCTGAACTCGGAGATGGAGAGCCGCTGGCAGATCTGCTTGCCCAGCTCGGCCAGCAGCTCGGGCAGGTCGAGCGTGCCGGAGACTGCCTTCGAGACTTCGAGCAGGAGCTCCATCTCGCGCAGGTGCGCCATCGACTCGGTGGCCTCGATGCCGGTCACCTCCATGTCGGTGACCCGGGAGAGCATGGTGTTGAAGCTGCGGGCGAGCCGGCCCAGCTCGTCCTCGCTCTGGACGCGGGCGCGGACCAGGAACTCGCCCAGCTCGGCGCGGGCCATCACCTGCGAGAGCCCCTGGATGGGCTTGACGAGGAAGTGCCGCACCGCCAGCGCCACCGCCATGCCGGCGAAGGTCAGCGCGAGGAGGGCGCCGATCACCGAGCCAAAGGCCAGCTCCTCGAAGGCCAGCGCCGCGTCGCGCTCGGCGATGCGGCGCGAGTGCTCGAGCAGGGCCCCGAGCCCCGCCAGCAGGACCACCGCGGAAGGGATGGCGGAGGCGAGGATGAGCTTGAGGGCGAGCGAGCCGCGGATGCGCTTCAACAACACCTCTGGATTGTACACCCGGCGGCCGGCTCGGCCATGTAGGCTGGCGCGCCGCGTGCGCTTTTTCCCTGCAGTGCTGCTCCTCGTCTGCGCCGCGGCCCGGGCGGAGGAGATCCGCATCGAGATCGGGCGCGGGGCGCAGAAGGCCCGGGTGGTGGCCGCTGGCAAGGAGCACCTGCTCTCGGTGCGCGGCGGGCAGGTGCTGGTGGACGGCGCCCCCGGCCCGGCGGAGTTTGCCGGTCCGCTCGCGCTCGACGGGCACGCCTTGGCCGGACGGCTGGAGTTCTTCGCCGACCAGGGCGGCCTTTTGGCCGTCAACGCCGTCGATCTGGAGGACTACGTGGCGGCGGTGGTGGCCTCGGAGGTGCCGCCTTCCTGGCCCGCCGAGGCGCTGCGAGCGCAGGCGGTGGCGGCGCGGACCTTCGCGGTGGCGCAGAAGATCTCGCAGGGGCCGGGGGCGCGGGCGCACCTGGGCGCCTCTGTTTTAGACCAGGTCTACAAAGGTACGGCGGACCCGGCGAAGACGGCGCTGCAAGCGGCCAGGGACACCGCCGGCGAAGTGCTCACCTGGGGCGCGGCGCCGATCGCGGCCTACTTCAGCGCCAGCTGCGGAGGCAAGAGCGAGAGCGCCGAGGCCGCCTTCCACCTCACTCCCGGCTCGACGCCCTACCTGCGCGGCGGCGACCCCGACGACGACGAGCGCGCCTTCACCAAGCGCATTCCGCTTGCGGAGATCTCGTCGGCGCTGCGCAAGGCCAAGCGGATGCAGGCTAACGTCCAGGGCCTGCGCATCGTTGCGCGCACCGGGAGCGGGCGGGCGAAGACCTTGTCGTTGCAGACGCCGGGCGGCGCGCGGCCCTTGGCGGCGGTCGAGCTTCGCCAGATCCTTGGCTACCGCGAGCTGCCCTCGCTGCTTTTCGAGGTCAGGATCGATGGCGGCGCCGCCGTCTTCGAGGGCAAAGGAAGCGGACACGGCGTCGGCCTCTGCCAGTGGGGCGCGCGGGGCAGGGCGCTCAAGGGCGCGGGGTACCGGGAGATCCTCGCGCACTACTATCCAGGAGCGGAGATCCGGCGGATGTACTGACCGCGCGCTGGTAGAGGAGGACGAGCCAGAGCAGCGGCAGCGGCAGCGTGATGAGCCGCACCGCGCCCGAGACCACCGCGCGCCACGGGCCCACCGGCAAGAACGTCGAGACCCAGGTCCCCAGCGCGATGAAGACGCCCAACAGCAAGAGCAGCGCGAAGATCTGCGCTCGGCGCCCGCGGCCCAGCACCCACGACCGCTCCAGCGCGGCGCGCCCCGCGAGACCCTCGGCCATGACCACCGGCATGGCAAAAGCGAACCCCACCGCCAGCACGATGCCGGGCAGCGCGAAGAGCAGCGTCCCGAGCGCGATCAGCGGGACGCTCTGGAGCGCCGTCCAGATCAGCGCAGGAAAGCGCGAGGCCACCACCGCCCACGCGCGGGCCGGACCGCTGGCCCCGTGGAGCGCGAGCGGCGTCAGCGCGGCCTGCGCCAGCGAGAGGCCGGTCAAAAGGACGAGCACGGCGCAGAAGAGGGCGAAGGTCATCGGCAAGAGCGTGCGAATCAGGTGCGGCCCCCAGGTGATCTCGCCGGTGGCGGCGGGAGCGGCAGGCTGCATGCGCATCGCCGAGGCCTCGGGCGCCGGCGTCTTCTCGGGCGACGGAGAAGGGTTCGCGGTCGGTGCGGGAGGTCCGTGTGGGGCGTGCCGATCGGAGACGCCGCCCTCGCTCAGGGTGGCGAAGCCCAGCACCACCGCGCCGGACATCACCAGGCTCGAGGGGACCAGCGCCAGCGCGCAGGTGAGAATGAGCGCCGGGAACTTTTGGAAGTAGATCGAGAGCGCCTCGGAAAACATGCGCTCAGGATGTCACGCCGCGCGGTCTTCGTATCGCTCGGGGACGAACGGCTCGCTTCCCAGCGCCCGGCGGTAGAGGGCGCCGTGGCCCTCGGCCATGCGCTCCATGGTCAGCTCCAGCTCGATGCGCTTGCGGCCGCGCTGCCCCATGACCCGCGCCCTCTCGGGCGCCGACAAGAGCTCGGTCAGCTTCGCCGCCAGCGCCGCCGCGTCGCCGTAGGGCACCAGCATGCCATTCTCGCGCGCCAACTCGGGGTTGCCGCCGACGTCGGTGGCGATGATGGGCAGCCGCGACGCCATCGCCTCCATCAGCGCGTTGGAGAGGCCTTCGGCGCTGGAGCAGAGGCAGGCCGCCTGCGCCCGCACCAGCACCGCCGGCACGTCGAGGCGGTGGCCGAGCAGGATGATGCGCTCCTGAAGGCCCAGCTCGGCGATGCGCCGGGTGAGGAACTCGCGCTCGGGCCCCTCGCCCGCGCAGACGAAGCGGAAGCGGTGCAGCGCGGGCGGCAGCTTGGCGACGGCTTCGACCAGCGTGCGGTGGCCCTTGACCGGCCAGAGGTTGCCGATGACCGCAACCAGGGGACCCTCGGGCAGCGGCGCCTGCAGCGGCTGCGCGGCCAGCTGATCGAAGAGCGAGAGGTCGAGGCCGTTGCGCACCACCATCACGTTCTGCGGCTTCACGCCTTCGTCGCGGATGCAGACCTGCATGACGGCTTCGGCGTTGGCGACCACCAGGTCGGCGAGGCGCGCGTTGAGCTTCTCGGCCTCGCGGTGCCACTTGCCGAAGCCCGATCGCAGGTGGCCGAGATCGACGCGGCTGACGATGGCCTTGGCCCCGCCCAGCTTGGCGGCGGCGAGGCCGAGGAGGTTGGTGTTGAAGTCAGTGCCGTGCACCACCTTGATGCCTTCCTTGCGGATGAGCGCGGCCATGCGGCCGATCTGCACCGCGGTGTTGGGCCGCATCATCGAGCCGTGCAGCGGGAAGACGTGGGGCTCGTAGCCCAGGGCGCGGACCTGCTCCAGCATGGGCCCGCTGGCCTCGAGGCAGCCCACCACCGCGCGAAAGCCTTCGGGATGGCGGCGCAGCCGCTCGACGAACTGGCGCTCGGCGCCCCCGATCCAGAAGCGGTTCACCAGGTGCAGCACGGGAATGTCGTGAGAACGCATCTACCCACTTTGTGCATCGACCGAGCGGTCGGCGAGTCCCTTGACAGCGCGTCGCATACGCGACAAACGACTCGCCCCCATGACAACGCGCGCGGTCGTGGCCGCCATCGACATGGGCTACGGCCACCTCCGCCCGGCTGCGGCGCTGGCGGACTTTCTGGGCACCGAGGTGCAGCAGATGGACCGGCCGCCGCTGGGCGCCCTCAAGGACCAGCGCTTCTGGGACCGCAACCGCGAGCGGTACGAACCTCTGACCCGCTTCTCCCAGCTGCCAGGGGTCGGGGCGCCCATGCGTGCGGTCCTGAACACCATCACGGCCATTCCGCAGCCGTGGCCTGCGCAGGACCTGTCGGGCCCGACGCAGGGGACGCGCTGGATGCTGCGGGCGGCGAAGGACGGCGTCGGGCAGGCGCTGGCCGAGCACCTCAAAGCCACGCAGGCGCCGCTGCTTTCGACCTTCTATGCCGCGGCCATCCTCGCCGAAATCCACGGTGCCGAGCGGCTGCACTGCCTCATTACCGACAGCGACATCAACCGCGTCTGGGCGCCGCCGGATTCGCAGAAGACTCGTATCCGCTACTTCGCCCCCAGCGAGCGGGCGCTGCGGCGGATGCTGTCGTACGGCGTGCCGCCCGAACGCATCCGCATGACCGGCTATCCGCTGCCGCACGCACTGGTGGGAGGGCGCGAGCGGACGGCGCTGAAGGCAAATCTTGCGGCGCGGCTCTCGCGGCTGCGCGTCCGGGGGCGGCTGCGGGAGATGGCCGAAGCCGAGTTGGGCCCGCTGCCGGTGGCGCACGAGCCGCCGCTCATCGTCTTCGCCGTGGGAGGCGCCGGGGCGCAGGTGCCGCTGGCGAAGCAGCTGGTGCGCGGGCTGCGTCCGCAGATTGACGCGGGCGTGCTGCGCCTCGCGCTGGTGGCGGGGCGCCGCACCGAGGTCGCGGCGGCGCTCAAGGACGCGCTCGAGGACGCGGGCCTCGACGGACGGGTCGAGGTCCTCGAGGATCCCGACGTCTTCGGCTACATCCGCCGCTTCAACGCGCTGCTGGCGGGCGCCGATGCGCTCTGGAGCAAGCCTTCGGAGATGACCTTCTTCGCCGGCCTCGGGCTGCCCTTCATCTCCGCCCCGCCGGTGGGGGTGCACGAGGGCTGGAACCTGCGCTGGGCCACCGACCGCGGGGCCGCGCTGCCGCAGCACGATCCGGCCGCCTGCGGCGATTGGCTGCAGGAGTGGATCGAGGACGGCGTGCTGGCGGGCGCGGCCTGGGCCGGCTTCACCCGGCTACCCCAGCTCGGGCTCTATGAGATCGCCGAGGAACTCGGTCAGCACTGAGAGGAAGCGCTCGTTCTCCTCGATGAAGGGGAAGTGCCCCGACTCCTCGAAGAGGGCCAGCTCGGCGTGGGGCAGGCCGCGGGAGAGCCGCTCCGAGCCCTGCGCGAGCGGCGCGATCCAGTCGTGGCGGCCGCCGGCCACCAGCACCGGCATGCGCAGGTCTCCCAGCCACGGCAGAGCGCTGAACTGCGAGAGCATGCGGAAGCCGTGGAAGAGGGCGTCGGCGCTGTAGCGGATCTTCTCGTCCATCCGCACGGCGACGGTGGGATCGAAGCTGCGGAAGTAGAGCGGCAGGAGGGCGTTCCAGGCGCGCTGGAAGGCCTCGTCGCTCTCGAACGGGGCCGACATCGCCTGCTGGAGCAAGGCCGCCTGCGCAGGGGTGCCGCGCCGGGTGAGGTTGGCGCCGATCACGTCCGGATAGTCGAGCGCGGGAGCGCCGCCCACCAGCACCAGCTTCTGCACGCGCGCGGGAAAGCGGTGCGCGCTGTCGAGCGCGACGTAGGCGCCGAAGCTGTGGCCCAGCACCGTCCACTGCTCGAAGCCCAGCTCTTCGCGCAGCTCTTCCAGGTCGTCGCTCAGGGTGGCGATGCCCGCCTCCGCGAGACCTTCCCGCGGCGACTGCCCGCAGCCGCGCAGGTCGGGGAGGATGAGCTGGACCGGCAGCGACGAGAGCCAGGGCCAGAAGTAGGTGTGGTCGAGCCCGAAGCCGCCGTGCAGCGCGACCAGCGGCGGTCCTTCTCCCAGCACTTCGCGGTGGAGCTTCATCCCCGTCACCTTCTTGCCTGCGCAAAAGCAAGTCAACATCGGGTATCACCTGACCGGTGGACGTCAGCGACTTCGACTTCGAGCTGCCGCAAGAGCTGATCGCGCAGGCGCCGCTGCCCGAGCGGGACGCCTCGCGGCTTTTGGTGCTCCCCCGCGGCGGCGGGCCCCTGCAGCACCGGGGGGTGCGCGATCTGCCTTCGCTGCTCCGCCCTGGCGATCTGCTGCTGGCCAACGACGCCAAGGTGATTCCGGCGCGGCTGCACGGGCGCAAGGCCGGGACGGGCGGCAAGGTGGAGCTGCTCCTGGTCGAGCCGCTGGGCGGGGCGGACTGGCTGGCCATCGGGCAGGCTTCGAAGCCGCTGCGGGAGGGGCAGCAGGTCGAGGTCTTCGGGAGCTTTGTCCAAATTGTACAAATTCGCGGGGGAGGGGAGCTGGTGGTGCGGCTGCCCCTGGAAGGCGACGCCCTCTGGGAGTTCCTCGACCGCGCCGGCGAGCTGCCGCTGCCGCCGTACATCACCCATGCGCCTGGAACGCTGGACCTATCGCGCTACCAGACGGTCTACGCCAGGGAGCGGGGGGCGGTGGCGGCCCCCACGGCCGGCCTCCACTTCACCCCGGAGCTGATCGCGGCCCTCCAGGAAAAAAAAATCAATTTTTTTTTCATCACCCTCCATGTGGGGCCGGGGACCTTCCTGCCGGTACGGGTGGAGCGGACCGAGGACCACCGCATGCACAGCGAGCGCTACGTGGTGCCCCCCGAGGTCGCCGATGCCATCGCCCGGACGCGCGCGGAAGGCGGGCGGGTTATCGCCGTCGGCACCACCGCGCTGCGGACCCTGGAGGCCTCGCAGGGCCAGGCCGGCCCCGGCAAGACCGATCTCTTCATCACGCCGGGCTATACCTTTCGCAAAACCGACGGCCTCCTCACCAACTTCCACCTCCCCCGGAGCACGCTCTTGATGCTGGTGTCCGCCTTCGCCGGCCTGGGCCCGGTGCGCAGCGCTTACGCCGAAGCCGTCGCCCGCCGCTACCGCTTCTTCTCTTACGGCGACGCCATGCTGATGATATGAAGTATACAATCACTCATACCGACGGCGCCGCCCGCCGGGGCCGGCTGGAATTGCCCCACGGCGTCGTCGATACGCCGCACTTCATGCCGGTGGGCACGGTCGCCTCGGTCAAGGGCATCGCGCCGGACGACCTGCACGCCATGGGCGCCCAGATCATCCTCGGCAACACCTACCACCTCATGTTGCGCCCCGGCCCCGAGGTGGTCACCGAGATGGGCGGCCTCGGCAGCTTCATGTCCTGGGACCGCAATGTCCTGACCGACTCGGGCGGCTTCCAGGTCTACTCGCTCGCCCACCAGCGGAAGATCACCGAGGAGGGCGCCGTCTTCCGCAGCCACATCGACGGCAGCAAGCAGGAGCTGACCCCGGAGCGGGCGGTGCAGATCCAGACCCAGCTGGGCAGCGATATATTAATGGCCTTCGACGAGTGCCCGCCCTCGCAGGCCGACCGCGCCTACCACGAAGAGTCGATGGCGCGGACCACCCGCTGGGAGAAGCGCTGCAAGGAGGAGTGGCTGCGGCAGGCGGGGCCGGGCAGCCTCTTCGGCATCGTCCAGGGCGGGCTGCACCAGGACCTGCGCGCGCGCCACGCGGCCGAGATCGCGGAGCTGGATCTGCCCGGCACCGCGCTGGGCGGCTTCTCGGTCGGCGAGGAGCCGGCCCTGATGTGGGAAGGCGTCCAGCACGCGGCGCCGCTCTTGCCTGCGCACAAGCCGCGCTATCTGATGGGCGTCGGAACCCCGGAGGATCTGCTCCGCTGCGCGATGGCGGGCATCGACATATTCGACTGCGTCTTTCCCACCCGCGTGGCCCGCAACGGCCTGCTCTTCACCCGGCAGGGCCGCCTGCAGATCAAGGCCGCCCGCTACGCCCGCGACCCGCGACCCGCCGACGACAAGTGTACTTGCTATACTTGTCGCACTTTCACCCGCGCCTACCTGCGCCACCTCCTCGCCGCCCAGGAGTTGCTCGCCTTCCGGCTCAACTCCATCCACAACCTCGCCTTCTACCTCGACCTCATGACGGGTTTGCGCGAAGCCATCGAGCAGGGGACGGCGCGCTCGTACGTCACCGGCATGCTGGACAGCTTCGCGGCGGGCGAATAAGGGCCGCCCGGCCGCCTGTCGAAAGCCGGTTGCCCCCATGCGCCGCCGGTGCTAGAAGGTCCGGCCCTTATGCTCGCTCTCCTCGCCCAGGCCGCAGACAGCCAGTCCCCGCTCGGCGGCTTCGGCCTCTTGCTGCCGGCCGCGCTCTTCTTCGTCATCTTCTACTTCATCGTCATGCGCCCGCAGGCCAAGCAGCAGAGCACGCACAAAGCCTTCCTCGACAAGCTGGGCAAGGGCGACGAAGTGGTCACGGCAGGCGGAGTGGTGGGCAAGGTGGATCGGGTCGCCGGCGACCTGGTCTTCGTCGAGGTGGCGAGCAACGTGAAGCTGCGGGTGCTGAAGGCCCAGATCACGGGCGCCTACCAGCCGGTCGCCGAGAAGGCCGCCGTCGAAGAACCCGCGAAGAAGTAGTCCTCAGGAGCGAAACAGCATGGATCGCGCGTGGTACTGGAAGGCCGGCTTCATCGCGGCCGTCACCGTCTTGGCTGTCTGGGCGCTGGTGCCCAGCGTCACCTACTTCCGCATGCCGCCTTCGGAGCGGAACGAGGCGAGCGCCTTCGAGAAGGCCCGCCCCAAGTGGGGGCCGAGCAAGCACCTGAACCTCGGGCTCGACCTGCAGGGTGGCATCTATCTCTTGATGGGCGTCGAGGTCGACAAGGCCGTGCGCGAGAAGGCCGTGCGCCGCGCCGAGGAGATCTCCGCCGAGCTCGAGCGCAAGGAGATCAAGGGCGCCGAGGTCCGGGGCGACCCCGACACCGGCATCGTCACCGTGACCGTGGCCGACGTGGGCAAGGCCAAGGATCTGGTCGCCGAAGAGTACACGGACATGTTCATCCGCAAGGTCAACGCCGGGTCGTTCGACCTCGGGATGAAGGACGACGCCGTCAAGCAGCTCAAGGACAGCGCCGTCGACCAGGCGGTCAAGGCCATCCGCAACCGCGTCGACAAGTGGGGCGTCTCCGAGCCGACCATCGCCAAGCGCGGCGACTCGTCGATCCTGGTGCAGCTGCCCGGCTACTCCAATCCGGAGAAGGCCAAGGAGCTGATCGGCAAGACCGCCCAGCTCGAGTTCAAGATCGCCGACGACAGCGACACCTCGCTGACCCAGCTCAAGGACCTGCCCGCCGGCGTGACGCTCGACTGGGACCGCTTCACCGGCGCCGGCGACGCCACCGTGCAGTCGCCCTACCTGACCAGCAAGGATCGGGCGCTGCTCGAGAGCTACCTCAAGGACAAGGCGCCCAAGGACCACTCCTTCGCCATCGGCAAGATCGACGTGCGCCCGGGCCAGCCCGCCACCTACCGCAGCTGGATGCTCGACAAGAAGGCGGGCCTGACCGGCGAGTACATCACCGACGCCCGCGTCGCCTTCGACCAGGCGCCCGGCGAGGGCAACCGGCCCTACGTCCAGCTCACCTTCAACAAGACCGGCGCCGACCTCTTCGGCGCGCTCACCAAGAACAACGTCAAGAAGCGCATGGCCATCGTGCTCGACGACACGGTGGACTCGGCGCCCATCATCCAGACCGAGATCCCGGGCGGCATCTGCTCGATCCACCTGGGGGGCCTCAAGCCCGTCAACGAGATCCTCGACGAGGCCAAGGACCTGGCGCTGGTGCTCAAGTCGGGCGCGCTGCCGGCGCCGGTGCGCATCCTCGAGGAGCGCAGCGTCGGCGCCTCGCTGGGGCCGGAGCTGATCCGCCGCGGGTCGATGGCCGCGCTGGTGGGCCTGCTCGCCGTGCTCATCTTCATGGCCTTCTACTACCGGTTCTCGGGCGTGGTCGCCGACGTGGCGCTGGTGCTCAACGGCCTGGTGGTGCTGGCCATCATGGCGCTGCTCAACTCGACCTTGACCCTGCCCGGCATCGCCGGCTTCGTCCTGACGCTGGGCATGGCGGTGGACGCGAACGTGCTCATCAACGAGCGCATCCGCGAAGAGCTCAAGACCGGCAAGCAGGCCGCCGCCGCCAACCGCACCGGCTACGACAAGGTCTTCTGGACCATCTTCGACGGGCACGTCACCGCGCTGGTGGCGGGCTTCGTCATCCGCGCGTACGGCTCGGGGCCGGTGCGCGGGTTCGCGACGACTTTGATCATCGGACTGCTCGCCTCCATGTTCACCAGCATCGTGGTCACGCGCGCCATCGTCGAGTGGTTCGTCGGCCATGGCCGGCTCCACAAGGCCGTCAGCTTCTAGGAGACCGCCATGGAAATGAAATATTTCGAGCTGATCAAGCCCGGCACCAAATACGACTTCGTCAAGTACCGCGGCATCGCGGTGGCCGTCTCGGTGGCGGTCAATCTCCTGGTGCTGGCGGGCGTGCTCTTCTGGCCGCGGCTCAACTACGGCGTCGACTTCGCCGGCGGCACCGAGCTGCAGATCCATTCGAAGCAGTCGATCGACCCCGGCGATCTGCGCGACCTGGTCTCGAAGCAGGGCTTCGGCGAGCCCACCGTGCAGGAGTACGGCAACAAGGCCGACAACCAGTTCCTGGTTCGCGTCGAGCGCATCGCGCTGCTGACGCCGGAAAAGGCCGAGGTCATCAAGGCCGACGTCGCCCAGGCGCTGCCCGAGCTGGCCTCGTTCCGCTTCGATCCCGAGACCGGCGACAAGGTGGACGTCACCTTCAAGAAGCCGGTGGACGAGGCCAGGCTGCGCGCCGCGGTGGAGAAGAGCGGCACGCCGGTCAAGGAAGTGCGGCCGCTGCTCTCGCGCGAAGGAAAAGATAGCGAGTATACTGTTATTACGCAGGGCACCGGCGACAAGATCGGCCAGGCGCTGCGGGCCAAGTATGGCCCCGACCAGATCGACGTGGTCCGCACCGACTATGTCGGGCCGCAGGTCGGCAAGCAGCTGCGCATCGACGGCATCCTCGCGGTGCTCTACGCGATGGGGATGATCCTCATCTACGTCGGCTTCCGCTTCGACTTCCGCTTCTCGCCGGGCGTGGTCATCGCCCTCATCCACGACGCCATCGTCACGCTCGGCTTCTTCGTGGTCAGCCGGCACGAGTTCAACCTCACCTCGGTGACGGTGATCCTCACGGTGGTCGGCTACTCGGTGAACGACACTATCGTCGTCTACGACCGCATCCGCGAGAACGCCAAGCGCCACAAGGGCATGCCCCTGCGCGACCTCATCAACCTCTCCATCAACGAGATGCTGGGCCGGACGATCTTGACCTCCGGCGCCACCGCGCTCTCGCTCTTGGGGCTCATCTTCGTCGGCGTCGGTTCCATCCAGGACTTCGGGCTCGCCATGCTGGTGGGCATCATCTCCGGCACCTACTCCACCTGGTACATCGCCAGTCCGATGACCATCTGGATCGAGGAGCACATGGCGCAGCGCAAGGCCATCGAGGCCGCCAAGCCGCGGGCGAAGAAGAGCGACCCGCACGCCGCCGCGGCGCGCTGACGCCGGACGAGCGCTCGCTCGGAACACCTTGGCTTCCTTGGACGTGAAGCGCCGCGTCTGGCATCCGGCGTGAAGCGCCGCGCCTTGCTTCGGGCGCGGCAGGGGAGTAATTCGCGCCGCCAAGGGAGATAACTCATGCGACTCAATGGAATGGTGCTCGCGCTTGCCTGCGCTGCGGCGGTGTCCGTCCTCGTCCTCCGCGACTCGAAAGCCCGCGCGGACCAAGCGTGACCCACACCATTCATTTTCACGGAATGGACCTGGTGCAGCTTTATGACGGCACCCCGGGCATGTAAACGACGGCGAATACGAGCTGGCCGACGGAAAGAAGACCTATATCGTCAGCTATGTCGCTCGCCTTCCGTAGCGTTCGAAGCGCAAAAGTACTTTAGCACGTCCGATTGGGTAAAGCATTCTACGGGATCATACGAATTCGCTCTTAGGAACGGTATCACAAAACTTTTAACAAAGCACCACAATACCGCCCGCTCGGAGCGTCG
>JANXXR010000089.1 GCA_025350525.1 Deltaproteobacteria bacterium | reverse complement strand
GAGCAGCAGCGCGAAGAGGCCGCCCGGTTCGCAGGCGCGGTCGCGGGGCAAGAGCGTGTTCCAGCCGTGCTCGAAGAAGGCGCGGTACTGGAAGCCGAGCAGGACCTGCGAGCCCAGCACGAGGATGCGCGCTTCGTTGAGCGCGTTCTCGACCTTCTTCTGGAGCCGGGACACGCGAGGGATGTACCAGCCCGCTTCGCCGGCCGGCAAGGCTTCAGCGGACCACGCGTTCGAGGCCAATCTCGAGCGCCAGCCGCGCCGCCGCTTCGTCGAGGCGGTCGTCGAAGCGCCGCGCACCTTCGGAGTGGAAGGCCTGGATGCGCAAGACGCCGCTCTTGCGTTCCGACTTTAAATCGGCTCTCCCCACGATGCGGTCGCCGACCAGGAGCGGCAGCACGTAGTAACCGAAGCGCCGCTGCGGCTGCGGCTTGTAGACCTCGATCAGGTGATCGAACTGGAAGATGCGCACCGCGAAGTCGCGGTCCCAGAGGAGGTTGTCGAAGGGGCTGAGCAGCACCGCCGGGCCCGCGACCCCTTCGTCGAGACGCGCCGCCGCGTAGACGGGCGCCTTGCCGTCCTCGAGGGCGAGCCGGCGCAAAGCGCCTTCGGCCACCAGCGCGTCGAGGTGTGGCTGGATGCGCTTCTGGCCGCCGCGGATCCGGTAGTGCTCGAGGATGCCGCTGGCGGTGAGCAGTCCGCGCGCCCGCACTGCGCGCTGCGAAAGGCCGCGCAGGAATTCGGCCTCGGTGGGTAGCCCGGCCTCGCGATACCGCAAAGGAATGACCCGCTCGGTCAATTCATAGTGGCGCTGGAAATGGCGGCGCCCGGCAATGGCCAGGTCGCCGGCCGTCCAGAGCGCGTCGAGCATCCGCTTGGCCGGCTTCCAGTTCCACATCCCGCCCGAGCCTGCGCCCTCGAAGTCGCTGCTGCCGAGCGGGCCGCGCTCCCGGATGGTGTCGAGGACGCGGCGGGCGAGGCGCGGGTCTTTGTCGATGACCGGCCCGAACCAATGGTGCACGCGGCGCTCCCGCATGCGAAAGCGAAAGAGGGGATAATCCTCGATGGGAATGAGGCAGGCCTCGTGGGCCCAGTATTCGAAGGCCTTGCCTTGCTTCAACAAGGCCCATTCCGCGCCGGCCGGATAGACGCCGGCCCGCGAGGCCAGCACGATGCGGTGGCTGCGCTCCACTGCAGAGATGGAATCGAGCTGCACGCAGGAGAGCCGCCGCAGCGCTGCCAGCACCGACGACTCTCTGCCGAAGCGCTGCGCGGCGACGGTGGCGCGTCGGGCGGCGGCGAGCGAGAGCGCTGGTTTGGCCACGGTTCCCGCCGGCAGCGGCGCTAGCCGGATGCCTCTTCTTCCGCGAGCAGCACCAGCTCCGCCTCGAGGTCCATGGGATCGAGCGGCGAGTTCGTCATGCGCGCCTTGCGCTGCTTGAGCACCAGCGCAATCAGCTGCCGCTTCTCCTCCTCAGCGCGATCACCTCGAAGGCGAAGTGGAGGATGGTCTTGAGGTCGGCGTTGTTCCAGGGCTTGCGGATGAAGCGATAGACCTCGCCCTCGTTGATCGAGCGCACCGGCACCTCTGGATCCGGGTCGCCGGTCAGCATGATGCGGATGACGGTCGGGTAGCGGACGCGCACCAGCTTGAGGAAGTCGATGCCCGACATCTCGGGCATGTGGTTGTCGCTGATGACCAGCTGGACCGGAAGCTGCTGCAGCTGCGCCAGCCCCTCGGAGGCGGAGTCCGCGGTCGCGACCTGGTATCCAGCCAACTCGAGGACGCGGCGGAGCGAGACGCGCACCGAATCTTCGTCGTCGACGACCAGGACATAGCGGGGAGAGGGGGCCATGCGGAACCTCCAGCAGTGGGCTCCCTCTCCTCTAACACAGGGCCGCTATTGGACGCTCACGTCGTCGTAGTCGGTGTAGGTGGCGTCGCCCGCGTAGTTGTCGTCGTGGTTCTTGAGCGTGAGCGTGACGCTGTGCCCGCGCATCGAAGTCACCGAGGCGCTGGCCTGCACCCAGGTGTTGGTGTTGGTGCAGGTGTTGGTCAGCACGTTGAGGGTGGTGCCGGTGACGTTGTCCTTCAGCGTCGCCGAGGCATAGTCGTAGGTGACCGTGTCGGGGCAGAAGATCCGGTACCAGAAAGTGAGCGTGTTGGCGCCGGCCGGCATGGTGAAGGTCTGCGCCACCGAGCTGTCGGTGCTGGGGCTCGAGCTGCCCAGGGAGCAGTCGTAGCTGCCGGTGTGCGGGAAGGCCCTGGCCGCCGCGACGCCGGTGGCCGTCCAGCCCGAGAGCGTGCCGGTCTCGAAGCCGGGATTGACGATGGGGTTCGTCACCGCGCCGTTGCTGACCGTCACCGCCACAGAGGCGCTGGTGCCGACGTTGCCGGCGGCGTCGTACGCCTTCGAGGTGAGCGTGTGCGAGCCGTTGGCCGCGCCGGTGGTGCTCCACGCGGCGCTGAAGGGCGAGGCGGTTCCGCTCGCGAGCAGGGCGCCGTCCAGGTAGAGCTCCACCTTGGTGACGCCGACGTTGTCGCTGGCGGTGGCGGTGACGGTGACAGTCCCCGAGACCGTGCTGCCGCCCGCGGGCGCGGTGACGCTGGTGGTGGGCGGCGTGGTGTCGCCGCCCGCCGAGGTGGCGATGGCGACGTCGTCATAGAAGGTATAGGTCGGATCGCTGGCGTAGTTGTCGTCGTGGTTCGACAAGGTCAGCGTGACGCTGTGGCCGCCGGTGACGCTGGCGCTGGCCTGCACCCAGGTCGCGGTGTTGCTGCAGGTCTTGGCCAGCATGGTGGTGGTGGTGCCGGTGGTGTTGTCTTTCAGCGTGGCGGTGGCCCAGTCGTAGGTGACGCTGTCGGGGCAGTGCACTTGGTACCAGAACGACACCGCGGTGGCGTTCGCGGGCAGGGTGAAGGTCTGCAAAACCGAGCTGTCGGTGCTGGGGGCGGTGCTGCCGACCAGCGCCGACTGCGCGCCGCTGTGCGCGGTGGTGCCGACGGAGGTGTTGCCCGACGAGGTCCAGCCGGTCAGCCCCGACTCGAAGCCCGAGTTGGTCAGCGTCCCGCCGCCGCCGCTGCCGGCGATGGTCCACGAGACGCTGGCGCTGTGGGTGAGCGCGCCGCTGGTGCCGGTGACGGTGATGGGATAGGTGCCGGCCGCCGCGCCGCCGGGCGACAACGTCAGCGTCGAGCTGCCGCTGCCCGCGACGCTGGTGGGGCTGAGCGTGGCGCTGGCGCCCGAAGGAGCGCCGCTGGCCGAGAGCGCGACGGTGCCGGTGAAGCCGTTGAGCGCGCCGACGGTGACGGTCGGGGTGCCCGAGCCCGAGACGCTGGTGGGGCTGGCGGCGAGCGAGAAGTCGGGGGTGGCGCCGCCGCCCGAGCAGTTGAGGCCCCAGCAGATGCTCAACACCGAGTGGAGTTCGATGCCGTTGGGCGCGACGCCGGTCTGGCCGTGCAGCACGTCGAAGAAGCCGACGCCGGTGATGGTCACGGTGTCGTTGGCCGTCTGGAAGGAAGTGGTGACCGCGTACTTGGCGTCGAAGGCGTTGCGCGAGTTGGTGATCTGCGTGGTCCAGGAGCTTCCGGTCAGGCAGCCCGGATACGGGATCTCGGTGATCATGCTGTTGCCCGCGCCGTCGAGGATCACCAGGTGGTAGTCGCTGTCGTTCTCCAGCTTGTACTGCTGGAGGGTGACGTTGGTGAGCCGGAAGTTCTGCAGCTCGGGCGAGCCGGCGTAGGTCTCGCGCGGGCTGTTCGCGCCGAAGCCCGACGGCACCGGGATGCCGCGCAGGTTGACGATGGTGGTGTCCTGCGGGGTCATGTTGACCTGGCCGACGGCGGAGTCGCTGCCGGTCTTGATCGACCAGCGCTCGACGCCGCACGAACCTGTGCTGACGTTCGATTGCCCTTCTTCTTCCTGGGAGATCTTCTGGCCCGGGTCGCTCCCGACGCAGGCGGTGAGCAGCAGGACGGCGGGGAATGACCAGCGACCAGAGACGTTCATGCTGCCTCCCAAAGGGGGGTGGAGGACAACGACGACGTTCGGCGGGCCGGGTCATAGCATGTTTATTGGAATGATTGGCAACGATTGGGCGACACCTTCAATATCCAAAGTCTTTCCGCTACAAAGGGCTGGTGCGAGCGGGCTCGAGCGTGGACGTGGC
>JANXXR010000086.1 GCA_025350525.1 Deltaproteobacteria bacterium | reverse complement strand
CCTCGCCTACGAGAGCGAGCCGGTGGGGCCGCCGCAGCCGCACTACCTCAACGCCGTCGCGCAGGTGGGCACGCTGCTCTCGGCGCGGGCCACCCTCGGGCGGCTGCGCGGCATCGAGGAGGCGATGGGACGGGTGCGCCGCGAGAAGTGGGGCTCGCGCGAGATCGATCTCGACCTGCTCCTCTACGGCGACAGCGTCATCGAGGAGACCGGCCTGCAAGTTCCGCATCCGCTCCTCGCGCAGCGGGCCTTCGTGCTGGAGCCGCTCTGCGAGGTGGCAAAAGACCTCTGGCATCCGGGCTTGAAGATGACGGTGGACGAGCTGCGCCACCGGCTGCGCCCCGAGGAGCGCGGGCAGGTGCGGGCCTTCCGGCCGCTGCGTCGGTCGCTCCAGGATCCCGATGTCGCCGGCGAGCCGCCCCGCGAATGAGATGCGCAAGCGCCGGCTCTGCGATACACAGCGCGCGATGAGACGCCTCGCCCTCCTCGCCCTCGCGCTTTCCGCCTGCAAGCCCGCGGCGCCGCCGGCCGCGCCGCCCGACGCCGGCCCTGCGCTGGAAGTCGCCGACTCGAAGGCGCTGCTCGCCGCGGTGGACCGGCTGAAGGATCAGCTCAAGGACAAGCCCAAGACCTTCGAGGTGCTGGGCGCGCTGGGCAGCCTCTACTACGACAACGGCCGCTACCTCGAGGCGGTGGACGCGCTCCGGCAGGCGGAGGAGCTGTCGGCGCCCGCGGAGGCGGAGGCGGAGGCGCTGCGCAAAAAGGGCGTGAAGCCGGCGGCCGATCTGCCCGGCCAGTGCCGGCGCAGCGGCGCGGACTACGGCCTCGCGCAGATCGCCGAGGCGGCGCGCAAGCTCGATGCGCCGCACCAGCTGCGCTGTCTCGAGGGGGCGCTGCAGCTGGCGCTCGACGTCCACGCGCGGCGCGGCAACTCGTTCTACTTGATCGGCAACGCCGACGCGGCGCTGGCGCTGCACCGCAGAGTGCTGGAGCGGTCGCCCGACTATCCGGAGTCGCTCTTCTTCGTCGGCGCCATCGTCCTCGAGCAAAGCCAGGGGGACAAGGCCAGGCTCGAGGAGGGCAAGAAGTACTGGGCGCGGCTGCTGCAGGTGGCGCCCGACAGCCCGCGCGCGCCGCTGGTGCGCGACTCGCTGCCCAAGGCCGACGAGATCTTCAAGGCGCGGCCCGAGAGCGCGCTGCCGCCCGGACATCCCGATCTGGCGCAGCAGGACCCGGGGCTGCCGGCGGGGCATCCAAAGATTTCGGGCGGGCAGCCCGGAGCGCCCATGAACCACAGCGGCGCCGCGCCGGAGCCGACGGCCGACGAGATGCGAAATCTCACCGAGGCGGTGCAGAACACCGAGCGCACGCCGGAGTTGGAGAAGGGGCTCGACGACCTGCTCGCCGAGGGAGAGAAGGCGCTCGACGCCGGCAAGTACCAAGAGGCGCGCGACGCGGTGGTGCGGGTGATGCCGATGCGCCCCAACGATGCGCGGACGGCGGCGGATCTGGGCGGGGCCATGCGCGGCCTCGGCCGGACCGAGATGGCGCAGCGGACGCTGGGCCACGCGCTGCAGCTCGATCCGAAGCAGCCGCGCGCCCTCTACGAGTTGGGGAAGCTGCAGGCGCAGCAGGGCGACCCCTCCGGCGCGCGGCAGTCGTTCGCGGCGCTGCAAGCGGCGGACGCGAAGTTTGCCCAGGCGCACAAGGTGGCCGAGGAGCTGGGCAAGCTCCGGTGACGGCGCTTCTCGCGTTCCTCGTCGCTGCCGCTGCCCTGCCGCCCGAAGAGGTGCGGTTCCAGCCAGTGACGACGAGCAGCGAGCCGCGCCTGCAGCGGCCCTGGGTGTTCTCGACCGAGCTCGGGTGGAACAGCCTAGGCGGCGTGGGCCTCGTGCTGGCCCGTCATCTCGACGTCAACTTCACCATCGAGGCGGGCATGGGCCTCTCGGCGGTCGGGCCGAAGGTGGGGCTGCGCGGGCGCTATCTGTTCGTCCCCGGCGCCTGGACGCCATTTCTCGGCCTGGGCTTTCTCTATGGTACCGGCAGCGGCCCGGGCAGCGACTCAACCTTCGGCAACATTTCACGCTACCGCTACTCCATCGGGCCGTCGCCCTACCTGCAGGCAGTGATCGGACTCGAATATCAGAGCGCCGGCGGCTTCAACTTCACGGCCGCGACCGGGTACGTCGGGCTGCTGCGGCAGAACCTCACCATCACGGGCACGGCGAGCCAGGACGACCTCGCCGCCCTGCGGACCTTCACCGGCAGCGGGCCGGTGTTTTCAGTCTCGCTGGGCTACGCCTTCTAAGGTGCGCCCGCTGGCGCCGGACCGGCGGGCAGGCGAGCGCGCTCGCTCCTCCATGCGCAACCTGCATGCAGGAGGTGTCATGGACGCCATTGCACTGTTGACGCGCGACCACCAGGAAGTCGACCGGCTCTTCAAGCAGTTCGAGAAGCTGACCGACCGCGCACAGAAGTCGAAGCAGAAGATCGTCATGAAGATCATCCGCGAGCTGGCCATCCACGCGGCCATCGAGGAGATGCTGTTCTATCCGGCGGTGCGGACGGCGGCCCTCAAGGCGACCACTCGCGCCGGCCAGAAGGCAGCGGACGACATCCTCGAGGCGCTGGAGGAGCACCACATCGTCAAGTGGACCCTGGCCGAGCTGGAGAAGATGGCGCCCGAGGACGAGCGCTACGACGCCAAGGTGACGGTGCTGATCGAGAGCGTGCGCCACCATGTCGAGGAGGAGCAGGAGGAGCTGTTCCCCAAGTCGCGCAAGCTCCTGGGCAAGGAGCTGCTCGAGGAGCTGGGGACGCGGATGGAGAAGGCGAAGAAGATCGCGCCGACCCGGCCGCACCCGCGGGCGCCGGATTCGCCGCCGGGGAATCTGGTGGCGGGGACCATGGCGGCGGTGATGGACCGCGGCAAGGACATGGTCCGCAGCGCGGCGCAGAAGATGATGCGCTCCCGCGCCGACGCCTGACGCCAAGGCAGAAGCAAAAGCGCACCACGGAGGCGCGGAGGACACGGAGGCTTTTGGGTCGGTGTCAGACGCGGTGCCCCGAGAAGGCACGGAGATTTTGGGTCGCGCCCGACCGGAGCCCCGAGAAGGCGCGGAAACAGCCAAGGCTTTTCTACGGGCCCTCCGTGGTGCGCTTTAAGGTTTCTTTTTCTTGAAGGACCAGTCGACGGAGAATTCGGCGACCTCGGTTCCGTCGCGCTGGGTGCCGATGGAGCGGGCGGTGAAGACGACCGGCTCCCCCGTGCGGACGGCGGTGTCGATGGCGGCGCGCATGGCGGCGCCATCGCTGAAGACGAAGCGCGCCTCCGAGACGGCTCGCTTGGTGAACCTGGCCGCGAGGCCGGTCACCAGCGACGAGACCTTGACCCCGCTCTGCTCGATGAACCAGAGCGCGGGCGCGCCGGTGGACATCTCCGCCGCCATCGCCTGCGCGGCGAAGTAGGTCGAGCCGAAGGGATTCTGCGTCTTCCAGCCGGCGGGCAGCGTCACCTCGGCGCCGGTCTCGTCGAGGCGCGCGACCCGCAGGCCGGCGAAGGCCGCCAGGGGCAGCTTGGTCCAGAGCATGGCGCGGAAGGCGACAGCGTTGGTGAACACGGCGCGGTAGACGTCGCTGCGGTTCACTCGAGCACCTCGGCCAGGACGGCGTTGAAGGCGGCGGGATCGTCGAGCATCAGCCAGTGGGAGACGTTGGGCACCGTCTTGCGCCGC
>JANXXR010000084.1 GCA_025350525.1 Deltaproteobacteria bacterium | reverse complement strand
GCGTTCATCGGCGAGCCGTGGCCGACGAAGAGAACAGGCATCTTCATACAGCTAGGATGCCGCAGATCGGCGTTGGTCGCCTTTCCATTGACTGCTGCCCGCAAGCCTTGTAAACCCCACCGGCTGCTGTGGTCAGCAGACGCTCGGCGCTGTGCCAAGCGAACATGAAAGAAGCGCATCGAATGGCAACTGGTACCGTGAAGTGGTTCAACGACGCGAAGGGGTTCGGGTTCATCGTCCAGGACAACGGCGGCCCCGACGTGTTCTGCCATCACACCGCAATTCAGGCGGAAGGTTTCCGCACCCTGGCCGAAGGCCAGAAGGTCGAGTTCGAGGCCAAGCAGGGCCCCAAGGGCCTGCAGGCAGCGAACGTCCGCCCGATCGCGTAGGAGATAGGGTCGTGATGGACCGGGCCCGGCCTCCCAAAAGGCCGGGCCTTTTCATTTCACCGAGCAGGTCCCTTTAAAAGGAAGGAGCGCCCGTGCAGCCCCGATCGAACAAGCGGCAGAAAGAGCTGGCTCGCGAAGAGCGCCGGAAGGAAAAGGAAGCCCAGCGCGAGGAGCGCAAGAAGGAAAAGGCCGACCGTCCGCCGGGCGCGCCGGGCGAGGATCCGGACATCGCCGGCATCATCCCCGGGCCGCAGCCCGTCCCCGAGGACGGCCAGCCGTAGACTCCGCCGCCGGCTGGCGTAGACTGCCGGCGAACGGAGCGTGAACTGTGAATCTCCAGCGCATCGTCGTCGGAGGCCTGGTCGCCGGCATCATCTGCTTCATCGGCGACGGAGTGGTGCACGGAGTCCTGCTCCAGCCGCGCTGGATGGAGATCATGGGGACGCTGCACTTGCCCAACACCGAGGCCGACCGGCAGGCGTCGATGGGCTGGTACCTCGCCTACGACCTGGTGAAGGGCCTCGCCGCGCTGGTCGTCTACGCCATGATCCGGCCGCGGTTCGGCCCCGGGCCGCGCACGGCGATCATCGCTGGGCTGCTCACCTGGGCGCTGTGCATTCCGCTGCCGCTGGGCGGGATGATCCCGATGCACTTCTTCGGACGGAAATTCGCGCTGCTCTGGTCGATCTACGGGGCCTTCCCGGTGCTGCTGGGAGCGATCGCCGGCGCAGCGCTCTATAAGGAGCAGGCCGGCCTGGAGAGGCCTCAGGCCTCAGGCTTCAGGCCTCAGGGTTAAAATTTTCCGTGGCGGCCGGCGCCCTGCGAAAAACGCCGGGCTCCTTCTGCTCCGCCCGCCTCGAGAGCGCGCAAACCGTGGCGCAGCTCGTTTTGCATCGCCTCGTCAAAGGTAAGATCGGACTGTTCCAGAGCCGATCGGCGGTCGCTGCGCAGGCACTCTTGCGGAAAAGCGGCGAGCTCGAGCGCCAGCGCTTCGGCGGCGGCGCGCGCCTTTCCCCGCGGCACGACGCGGTTGACGAGGCCCATCTCGCCCGCCTCCAAAGCAGAGACCGGGCGCCCGGTGAGGATGAGGTCGAGAGCGCGCGAGAGCCCGATCAGCCGCGGCAGGCGGACGGTGCCGCCGTCGATGAGCGGCACGCCCCAGCGCCGGCAGAACACGCCCAGCGTGGCGTCGTCGGCGGCGACGCGCAGGTCGCACCAGAGCGCAAGCTCGAGGCCGCCCGCCACCGCGTATCCTTCGATGGCGGCGATGACCGGCTTGTCGAGCGACATCCGCGAGGGGCCCATCGGCCCGTCTCCGCCGGCCTCGACCCGGTTCGGCGCCGCTCCGCCCAGCGCCTTCAGATCCGCGCCGGAGCAGAAGTGGCCCGAAGCCCCCCAGAGCACGGCGACGCTGGCGGACGGATCGGCCGCGAAGTCGCGGAATGCGTCGGCCAGCGCCTGCGCGGTGTCGCGGTCGACGGCGTTCCTCGCCTCCGGCCGGTCGAGCACCACCGTCGTCACCGGCCCCTGCTTCTCGACGCGCACGCTCATGGCGCCTCCTATTGCCCCTGCTGCGCGTGCAGGATGGCGGCGCTGAGAAAGGCGCGGGCCGCCGAAAGGTCGCGGTTGCGCAGCGCCGTGCGCGCTGTCTCGAGGTCGCGCTGCGCCTGCGGCGGAAAGCTCGCCTGCGCCTGCGCCAGCTGATCCTCCACCGCGGAATCTCCTCCCGCCAGCGCCGCCTGCGCCTGCTGCAGCGCCGTGATGCCGGACTCCCGCTGCTCGCGCTGCGCCTGCTCCTGTTGCTGCGCCGCCGCCTTGCGCTGTTCGCCCAAGGCCAGCTGTCCGCGCAACTCTTGCAGCTGCCGCACCACCTCGGCGAGCTGCTGCGACTGCTGCTGGATCTGCCCGCGCTCGCGCTCCAGCGTCTCGACGCGGCCGCGAAGCTGCTGCAGCTCGCGCTGGACTTCATCGGAGGCGGCGATGCGCGGCACCGGCGTTCCGCCGTCGGACTCGGCGCGCTGCGGCCGGAGCTTGCCCGGCGGATCGGTGCCCAGGAGGATGGGCCCGGGCGTCCGCACCCGCGAGGTCCCGCCATCCGCCGGGCCGCGCCCAGGGCGGCCTTGCGGGCCGGGCGCGCCTTGGGCCAGCGACGCGGCGACGGCGAGCGCGACCGGGAGCGAGGCGAAGATCCTCATGCGGGCAGCATATCCATTTCAGGAAAAGTTCGCGGCCCAGGCGCCGGGGCGGGGCACCCGCAGCGTGGCAGAGGTGGCGGCGCAGAACGCGCGGAGCGCCTCGGGCGGAGCGCCGCGGTAGCGCAGCTCGTCGAGCGACGAGTGCGGCAGCGGCACGTCGCGCACCAGCGTCGCCAGCCGGCGGTAGAGGAGCACGTCGGAAAGCCGCTCGCGCAGCGTGGCCAGCAGCTTGTCGGCGCCGCGCAGTCCGGCGGGCCACAGCCGCGCCTCGAGCGGAATCTGCTCGAGATGGAGGAACTGCCCGAGCAGCACCGCGGCGCTCCGCTCGCCGAATCCGGGTAGCCCCGGGATGCCGTCGGCGTCGTCGCCCACCAGCGCCAGGTAGTCCGGCACGCTCTCGGGCTTGATGCCGCGCCGGAGCAGCAGCGCCGCCTCGTCGAGCACGCGCTTGCGGATGACGTCCACCTGCACCACCCGGTCGCCCGAGAGGCACTGCCCCAGGTCCTTGTCGGGCGTGAGGATGCGGACCTGCTCGACCTGCGCGCCAAAGCGCGCCGCGCCGGTGGCCAGCGCGTCGTCCGCCTCGTATTCGCGCATCGACCACACCGGCACGCCCACCGCGCGCGCGCCTTCCTCGGCCAGGTCGAACTGGGCGCGCAGCTCGTCGGGCACGCCTTCGTCGCTCTTGTAGGCGGCGAAGAGATCGTTGCGGAAGGAGCGGATGGGGTTGTCGAAGGCGATGGCGAGGTGGGTGACCTGCTCCACCGGATCGGCGAGCAGGCCCAGGAGCGACTGCGCCACTCCCACCGCCGCCTTGACGTCGCGCCCGTCCTTTGACCGCAGCGCCGGCCGCTTGGAGAAGTGGGCGCGGTACAGCTCGAAGGTGCCGTCGACCAGATGCAGGCGCATGAGCACCGAGTTTCGCACGGGGCGGTCGACGCCGTCTTCTGAGCGCTCGGCTGGCGGTCCGCGTATCGAGGAGCGCGACGCCCCGCCGGCCGGACCGCGAGCCTGCACGAATTCTTCGCCACGGCAGCGGCGAGCAGGCTACAAAAACAACCCCCTTAGACTGTCCGACGGTCTGCACTTTTTTCAGCCACATGCAGTTTTCTAGTTCGCTGCTTCACATGCGCGGGTTGTTACTGCCGCGCTGGCAGGTACAGCTCCGGTAGGAAATGTACGGCACCTCTTCAAGGAGTGCGACGTGGGCGAGATGCATGATCCGGGCAATGAGTCTGTCCGCAAGCGCAAGAAGAACGGCGGCGGCAGTGGTGCCGGTGGTGGCGATGGAGGCGACGGGGGCGGAAGCGGCCCGACGGTCCCCCCCGAAGAGGCGCGCCTCAAGCAGTTGCTCGACGCGCTGACCGCGGCCCAGCACGGCGAGTTCGACGTGCGCCTGCCCTTCACCCGGGGCAGCGGCCTGATGGCCGAGATCGCGCGCTGCTTCAACCAGGTGGTGGCCCGCAACGAAGCGCTCACCAACGAGATCGTCCGCCTCGAGCGCGTGGTCGGCCGCGAAGGCCGCATGACGGAGCGCGCCTCGCTGGGCGACGTCAGCGGATCGTGGAAGACCAGCGTCGACTCCATCAACGCGCTCATCGCCGACCTGGTGCAGCCCACCACCGAAGTCGCGCGCGTGCTGGTGGCCGTCGCCGAAGGAGACCTGACCCAGAAGATGGCGCTGGAGATCGAAGGCCAGCCGGTCAAGGGAGAGTTCCTCCGCATCGGCACCACCGTGAACGCGATGGTCGATCAGCTCAGCTCCTTCGCCGCGGAAGTGACCCGCGTCGCCAAGGAGGTCGGCACCGACGGCAAGCTGGGCGGCCAGGCCGCCGTCCCGGAGGCGTCGGGCATCTGGCGCGACCTGACCGACAACGTCAACACGCTGGCGTCGAACCTGACCACCCAGGTGCGCAACATCGCCGAAGTCACCACCGCCGTCGCCCGCGGAGACCTGTCGCGCAAGATCACCGTCGACGCGCGCGGAGAAGTGCTCGAGCTCAAGAACACCATCAACACCATGGTCGATCAGCTGAACTCCTTCGCCTCAGAAGTCACCCGCGTCGCCCGCGAAGTCGGAACAGAAGGCAAGCTCGGCGGTCAGGCAGAGGTCCGAGGCGTCGCCGGTACATGGAAGGACCTTACGGATAACGTCAACCTGATGGGTGCCAACCTAACC
>JANXXR010000020.1 GCA_025350525.1 Deltaproteobacteria bacterium | reverse complement strand
TTCGTCGGACCGCTCGCGACGAGTCCGGCGCGGACTCCGCCCTCTTCCGAGATGAAACACGACGCGGTGATCTGGACCTCCGGCAAGCCTGTAGCAACGCCGATCGTGACGCAGGACTGCGCGCTCTGTCACCTGGCGCCGCTCGTGGCCGGAGCGGGATTCTGGGCAACCGGCCGCAGCGGAGCAGCGCCCGCGCTCTACCACGCGTCGCTCGGCACGGCGCCCTCGTCGTGCGTCGACTGCCACGCCAACTCGAGGCCGTCTTCGGTGCTGACGTCGCCCGGCGCTTCACTGCCCGATGGCGTGCAGTTCGATCACAGCGCTACGGCGGCTCTCGGTGACTGCGTCTCCTGCCACTCGGGCTCAGGCAGCTGGACCGGTGGCAAATTCCACCTGCCGGGGAGCGCGCCCCCGACGAGCTGCCTCCCGTGCCACCAGGGCGAGCGGCCGACCGGCACTGCCAGCTGGCAGAACGCGACCTATACCAGCGCTCCGTTCGACTACGGCGGCAACTCCCTAGGCAACTCGCACGGCGACGGCCTCGACTGCGCAACTTGCCACGCCGTCCCCGACACGTGGGCGCAAGGATCCTTCAATCACCTCGCCGCCGGCTCCGACGCTGCTTCCACATGCATCGCCTGCCATACCTCGCAAAGGCCGGGCAGCCCCGTTCCATACAATGCGACCACGTTCGATCATTCGACCGCCGGAACCGGAGATTGCTTCGGCTGTCACCAGAACACGATGGCCATCCGTTCCTTCGTTCAATATCCGAGCGACTGGTCGGGCGGTGTCGCCTACCCGGGCTCGGATCTGGTGAGCTCGCCGAGTCAATTCATCACTCTCAGCGAGATATCGCTCAGCCCTTCTCCGCCCAGCCTGGTGACCGCGACCAGCACAATCTCGGCAACGCTCCACGACGCCATGCTGCACGTCTCGACCGTGCTGCCGGCCGCGTTGAACGCCGGCCCGACCGGCAACCCCGACTCCAGCAAATGCTGGCATTGCCACACCAATACCAATGGCACTGTAACGACCTATGTTGATGGCCTGTATCATTCGTCGCTCGACAACTTCCAGACGACGCCGGGCGCTACCGTCACGCCGCTGCCGCAGCCGACGTCCCAGTGCTCGGACTGCCACGGGCAGATGCGTCCGGCCGGAATCGTCGAGGCCTCGGCTTCCGATCTGCAGCCGATGGATCACGGCGCAGCATTCGCCAGCGGCCCGGTCTCCTCGGTCAGTCAGATCGACTGCTCGATGTGCCACCTGCAGCCCGGGAAGACCTGGACGGATGGAACGTTCCATGCGCGAGTCGCGCCGTCGGTGCCGCAGGACTGCACCGTCTGCCATTATCCCGCGATGGCGGACACCGCCAGGGCCGACGTGACCTCCGGCGTGAGCTACACGATGAGCCACCGGTCCGCCCAGCTCGCCTTCCAGAACTGCCAGCTCTGCCATGCGTCGGCCCTGTCGCAAGCGAGGGCGACGACGCTGACCTATGCGCTGTGGAGCCCGGGTGTTTTCCACTCGAACGTCTCTCCGCAGCCGCTCGCCTGCAACGACTGCCATGCGCCAGTCTCCGAGCCGATCTCGTCCACGCAGAGCGCTGTCTCGTACCGGCTGGCACAAGGCGCGACCTCGTCCAACCAGCGCCAATGGATGAGCCACGCTTCATTCTTCTTGGCTGGCAAGGACTGCGCGGTCTGCCACTCCACCGACGCGAAGCCCCAGGTGACCGCCTGGAGCTCGAGCGATGCGTTCCACGCAGTGGTGTCCGCAGTGACCGCGTGCTCGGTGTGCCACGGCTTGCAGAACGGCTCGACTACGCCGGGCACCAATAACAACATGCCAAGCGGCTTGACTGACTCGACTACCTTGACCACCGCCAGCAACGACCCGACCACCGGCGTTCGGGCGGGAACGCTCGACCAAATCAACCACGCGGACCTCAACGTCACCGCGCGCGACTGCAACGCTTGCCACACGCAGGTGGGTCCATCCAGCGCGCCCGGCGTCCAGGGCGCGGAGTGGGCGCAGGCGAGCTTCCACGCCAACTTCACCTCGGTGAGCCCGCTCATGATGAACCGGACCACCGGCCGCTGCAGCAATTGCCACATGAACGTGAAGCCTGGCCCTACCTTCGCCGGCGAGGATCACTCCTTGTTCACGAACGTGTCCGGGACCCAGGATTGCGCCTCGTGCCACACTTGGCCGGGCACCGGCTCGGCAGCGGCGCCCAACTGGTTGGGAGGTTCTGGGGCTCCTGACATCGTAACGCTGGCGGGCTGGACCGGCACGCCGCCTACCTCCTTGATCGCGTCGTACACCGTCACCTTCGCGCATCCGAAACCCGCCACCTATACGAGTTGCGCGCAGTGCCACGCGGGCGGGAACAATTCCTCCATCGTCGACTACAACCACGACGGCCTGACCTCGAACGTCACCATCAACGGCGTTGCCGCGGCGCCGAATCTGGGGGACACCCAATACAACGCATCGACCAACCCGACCTTCTGCGTGACTTGCCACAACAGCGGCAGTCCCTGGATCTCCAGGACGGGACTGTCGACGACCATTTCCGCCAACACGACCAGCGGCAGCCTCATCGTGACTACCGCGTCGACCGCGGCCTTGACCCGGGGAATGACTGTCAGTGGCACGGGAATTCCCAGCACCACGACGACCACCTCCACGTTCCTCGCAAACACCGCCGCGGGCAGCAACACGGTGACGACGGCTACCCCCGTCACACTCTTGAGGGGAACGGTGATCTCGGGCCCCGGCATCCCGGCCAATGACCAGGTAGCGGCGGCAGTCACCAACGCGACGAGCTTCACCTTGACGGTAGCGGCCACGGCAACGTCGGCCTCCGTGACCTTGACAGCGGTCCAGACCAGCCCGCTCACCGTCACCCTCACCTCCATCACCGACGGAACCTCGTTCACCATCTCGACCCCGGCCGATACGACGACGACCGGAACCACCTTGACAGTCACGCACAAGCGGATCGCGCAGTTCCAGGTCGGGAATCACGGGAACTCGACCAGCACCCAAGAATGCACCTCGTGCCATTACGTCGGCGGCACCCAACACTTGACGCCGCCGACTTCCGGAATCTTCGGGAGCGGTTCGATCGGCGGCAATTGACCTTGTCCCCCTCTCCACGACGAGATCTCCGCCCAGCGCTACAATACCGGCTATGCGGATTTCAGCGGCTGCGGCGCCAGCGTGCGCCCTCCTGGTGGCGTTCGGCGGGTGCGCCCATCGAGCGGCCGGTCCGCCTGGGAGCCTGCTGGAGGTGGTCTTCACCCAATACTCGCCGCTCTCCCGCACCGCGGAGATCGCGCGCCGCACGCTGACGCCGGTGACGTTCGGGCGGGGACAACAGGCGCTGTCGGCCAAGGGGCTTCAGCTGCGCGAGCAGGCGATCGACCTGGCGCAGGAGAAGTTTGTCATCTACCTTCCGGCTGGAGCGCCTCCCAAGGACGGCTATGGCTTGTTGGTCTTCGTCGCGCCCTGGCCCGAGGCGACGCGACCCAATTTCTGGCGGAGGCCGCTGGACCGGCATGGCCTGATCTTCGTCAGCGCGGCAAATTCCGGCAACGAGGTGTCGATCCTCGACCGGCGCCTGCCTTTGGCATTGACCGCCTATGAGAATGTCCGCGCCCGGTATCCGCTCGACCCCAGACGCATCTATATCGGCGGACTATCCGGTGGCTCGCGGGCCGCACTGGTCACAGCCCTAGCCTATCCCGACGTCTTTCGGGGCGCCCTCTTGAACGCCGGCAGCGAGCCCATCGGCGGCGAGGCGGGGATCTACCTGCCGCCTGCCGACCTGTTCCGGAAGTTCCAGGAGACGCGGCTCGTCTACGTCACCGGCACACAGGACGAGCTCAACCTGCACGGCGACGAGTTCAGCCGGGACTCCATGCGGGAGTGGTGCGTCTTCGATGTCGAGGTCAGGATGGCGCGCCGGCTCGGACATGAACCGCTCGACGCCCCCTCGCTTGACCGCGCGCTCGAAGCGCTCGACCAGCGCTCCGCGGTGGACGCCGGGAAGCTGGCCCTTTGCAATGCCCGCGTCCAGCGGGAGCTTCTGGCGAAGCTGGCCGACGCCGAAGCCGCGCTTGCGCGTGGCGATGGCGATGGCGCTCGGGCACGTCTGAAAGCCATCGACGGGCGTTATGGAGGCCTGGCCGCGCCGGCGATCCTCGAGTTGGACGCAAAGCTCGCGCCCTAAAGCTCCGGCCATTGACGCGCCTGCCCCTTGCCTTTTCGCAGGGGCGGCCCATGTACCCGATCCTTTCGCTATAGAGAGCCACGGCGTGCTATCAGGCGCAGGTGAGGATTCGCGCCTCGTCTGCGGCTCTTGCGCTGGTGTGCCTGATCTCTGCCTGCGCCGCCCGGCGGCCGCAGGCCAGCGCGAGCCTGGCAATCCCAGAGGCCGCGTCTTCCCCCACCGCTGAAGCGCCGTTGCCCAGCGATCCTTTGGCGCTCGCCCGGGAGGCCGTGCGAACCGGCATATCCAGGGAGACATACCAGGTGACCCTGCATTCGCTGGTCGGGCTGATGCTCACGCACGAGTCCGTCGTGACCCGGGAGATGGAACGCCGGCTGCAGAGGGTTTGCGAAGAGGCTGCGCCCTACGACCTCATGGTCGAGCGCCTGGCCCCGATCCTGGCGTCCTCCTTTTCGCTCGAGGAACTTCGTTTCCTCGTCCAGTTCCGGCGGTCCCCGGTGCAGGGAAAGATTCAGCAAGTCGTTCGCGAGGCCACGCAGGCACTCCAGCCGGGAGGCGAGCTCGAACCTGTGATCCAGGAGAGAATCCGCGCGGCGCTCGCGCGACAGGGCATTGCTCTCGGCACCGAGGCGCCCACGAATCCGCGGGCTGCGCCGGGCCTCGCGGCTCATCCACCTGTCGACGACCAGCGGCTCGCCCTGGCTCGCTCATTGATCCCGGACGACCTGACGCGTCCGTTGATCGAGCAGTTTCGAGATGCGACGACCCAGCCGGCGGTGGAGCGCTTTGCGAAGCAGATCAATCCCAAGGATCCGCAGCGGGAGATCCCCCGCCTGCAGGCTGCCTTCGCCGAAGCGCTCTCCTATGAAGAGATCCGCGATCTGATCGCGTGGCTCTACGCCCGCCGCCTCTCCCTCGTGGAGCTGCAGACCGCGGTCGCGTTCCAGCGGAGTCCGGTAGGCCAGAAAGCGCTGCGCCTCGCTCCAACCCACATGCGCGAAGGGCGGGCGGCGATGGGGGACCTCATCAAGGAGCGCTTCGAGCCCGCAATCCGGAAGGAGGTCCACCAGCCGCCTCGCCGGCCGGCGCCGCCGCCGCCCGAGGAGCGCCCGCGCTACGAGCGGGAGTGCGAGTCGGGCGGTGCCGAGGCGTGCAACGACCTCGCGCGCAGCCTCTCGGCCGGATCGGGAGTCGAGGATCGGGTCCGCGCCCGGAAGTTGTTCGAGAAGGCCTGCTTGCAGGGAAGCGGCGACGCCTGCTGGTCGCTGGGTGGCCTGTTCGAGAAGGATCCCGTGACCCCCAGTAGCAGCCGTCGCATCAATGAGCTCTATGAGCGGGCCTGCGCACTCGGTGCAGGCGGCGGCTGTACCAGCCACGGTTTCCGTCTCGCGCAAGGACCCTCCGATCAGCCTGCGGCGAACCGCGCCTACGAGAAGGGCTGCGCGCTCGGCAACGGGATCGGCTGCGGCAACCGCGGCGACCACTACACGCTCTCCAGTGATCCGCGGGACCTCACACAAGCAAATTTCTTCTTTGAAAAGGGTTGCAACCTGGATGACGGGCGCTCATGCGCCCGACTCGGCGAGAGTTATGCCAAGGCCCGCGGGGTGGCGCGCGACTGGCAGCGAGCCAACGAGCTGTTCGAGCGGGCCTGCGACGACTACGGGGACGGCTGGGGCTGCAACATGCTCGCGATCTCCTATCAGGAGGGAAAGGGAGAGCCGTCGGACGGCAAGGTCGCCCGAGCCCTCTATGACAAGGGTTGCAAGCTGGGAAACGGGAGCGCCTGCAGCAACCTGGGCACCCTCTTCGCAGATGGAACAGGCGGTGCAGCCGATCAGAAGCGCGCGAGCGAGCTCTATCGGAAAGGTTGCGACCTCGACTCCGCGGTTAGCTGCCGGAAGCTGGGCGTCGCGCTCGATCTGGCCCGGGGCCTCGGGCGCGATCTCCCTCGTGCCAACGAGCTCTACGAGAAGGCCTGCAGCCTCAATGACGGCGCGGGTTGCGGCAACCTCGGGTTCAACCTGGTTTCGGGCTTCGGTGTGCCTGCAGATGTCGCCCGCGCCTTGCGCCTCTTCGAGAAGGGGTGCGAGCTGGGCAACGCCCGCAGCTGCCATCTGCGAGCCGACCATGCGCCCGCGGGCGAAGCGAGCGAGCGGATTTCAGCGTTCCTCGACAAAGCGTGCAGCCTCAACGATTGGGACTGCAACGATCTGGGCGTTCGATTCGCGAACGGTGACGGGGTTCCCAAGGATCTGCGCCGCGCAGCGACTCTCTACGAGAAGTCCTGCCAACGCCAAAACGGACTCGCCTGCAGCAACTTGGCGAGCGCCTACTGGGACGGGACCGGCGTCGAACGCGATCGGTCCCACGCGGTCCATCTTTTGCGCCGGGGGTGCGAGCTGGGCTTTGCGGGCTCCTGTAGGTCCCTCCCCTCGCAACCTGGGCCGCCGCCCCCGCAACCGACGCTCGCCCCTCGATCGCCCGAGACGGTGGAGGCCGCGCGCGGCCTGCTCGGAGAGGCTCTCGCGCAGATCGAGAAGAGCCAGTTCGACGCCGCCTCGCTCTGGCTCAAGGTGGTTCTCGAATCCCCGACCTTCGAAGCGCTTGCCTCGGGCGAGCGCCATGCTGCGCTCACTGCCGCCGGATTCGCCGCCCAGCAGCTCGATCGGCTCCCGCAGGCCACGCCCGTCCTGCGCCGCGCCACCGAGATGACCGAGGCGACGCTGTTCGACTGGTATCTGCTCCTCCGCTCGATCTGGTCGGCCGAGGATGGGTCGGAGCGAGTTCGCATCCTGGCCGGCATCGCGCGGCGCTGGCCAGAGTCGGTCCCCCCGTTGAGCGACGACGCGATGTTCAAGGTGGTGCGGGACGCCAGAGAGCGCCCGCCCGCGGCCCGCCTCGAGCTGTTCGACGCCCTCTTCAGCGCCGGCTGGAAGACGTCCACCGGCGTCGAGCCCAGCTGGGTCTGGAAGGACCTGGCGCTGCTGCTGCTCGAGCCGGGCAAGCAGCAGCGCGCCATCGAGGTCGCACGCCACGTCACCAGCGCGGCCGTGTTGATTTCGTTCCACGCCGACAGCCGATTCGACGCCCTCGTCAACGCGGAGCCTGCGCAGTTCGACGTCGACGCGGCCCACGTCCGCGAGGTCGCTGCGTTTCGGGCCGCCGTCCAGAAGTCGCCCCGGTCGCTGCGAACGCTGCTACCGTTGCTCGACGCTCTGCGGGCGGAGAGACGGTTCGACGACGTCGTGGAGATGACGAACGCCGTGCTTCAGCGCGCGGCCGACGAGGGCGCCTTCAGTGACGCAGACCTGCTGGTTTGGATCCGGAACGGCCGTGCAAATGCCCTGGAGGGCCTTGGGCGCTGGGACGAGGCGGTCGAGGAACTGCGCCGTGCAAGCGTCATCAAGGAGGACGGCCGGCCCAATGTCAGCCAAACCCTCAACCTCGCCAGCCTCTATGTGAAGCTTGATCGTCCCACGGAGGCGCTCACCGCCGTGGAGCACCTGGGCGCGATGGCGAACTACGGCCGCATGGTGTTGGAGTCCGTTCGCCACAAGGCTGGTCAGGAGCTGGGCGACACAGTGGCCGCGGCCCGCGCCCTCTCCTTTATGCGCGAGCACAAAGCCGACGCGCCTATCCTGTTCCTGAACGCCCTGGTCATGCGGGGCGAAATCGACGAGGCCTCTGCAGAGCTGCGCTCTCAGCTCGCAAGCCCGACGCTGCGGAGCGAGCTGCTGACCGAACTGCAGGGTTACCCCCCGCTGCCGAAGACTCCACGCATGAAGCAGTGGCAGGCGCAGTGGTCGGCCTTCGTGCACCGGCCCGAGATAACCGATGCCATCGCCGAGGTCGGGCGCGTCCTGGAGTGGAATCTCGCTCCGTAGCGGGACCGGGCCGCGCCAGCCCCGGTTGCGGCCGACGCGGCGAGCAGCAGGGCGAGAGAGGCAACCATCAGTTGCCCGCACCGATCATCTTCATGAAGGCCGCGTTGTCCCAGTAGAGATACTCCTCGTCCATCAAGCCCTCCTTGTTCCAATGACCGATGGTGGCCATGGGGAGCTTGTATGCCTTGCCGGTGGCCGCGATGGTCTTGCCGCCGCCGATCGGCATCGGTTGCGTGAAGGTGCCGAGGAGGTAGCCGGTGACGGCCGTGTAGTCGCCGTGACCGAACTTGATGGGGTGCTCGACGATCCGGTTGTCGGGCGCGAAGACCCACATTCCCTTGATCTCCTCGACGTGATCGGGGATGCCCTTGGTGGTGTGTCCGTCGGGATAGTGGACGATGATGTCCTTGGCGTGGCTCTTGCTCAACTCGTCCCACTTCTGGTGCGTGTAGACGTTGAAGTCGAGGTCCTCGAAGACGGCGAGGTGCTGGGCCACCTTGTCGGGCGATCCCTTGGCGGCAGCGTCCCTGCAACTGGAGAGGGGAACGGCGAGGAGAGCGGCAGCGAAGGCGGCGAACAGTGATCGCATGGGTAACTCCGGCGTCAAGAGACCCGCACCCTATACGCCGTGCCGCGCGGGACTTCCATTGGCGGATCGGGGGCAAACGGGGGGCGCCGCAGGTTGGTGAAGATGTATGATCGTCAAATGAACACCGACCTGTGCCCGCGCGTGAGCGAGTTGCCGCTGGTGGCAGCCGTCGAGCAGACCTTCCCGCGGCCGCGCGAGCCCGACGTGGCCGCGGCAGTCGCCCGGTCGCTGCAGGCGATCTTCCCCGACCCGAGGGTTCTCGCGGGCCGCATCGTCGGCCTGACCATGCCGAGCCGCGGCATCCGCGACATCCGGGCCGTGATCCGCGCCGCGGTCTCCTTCCTGCGCCCCACCTGCAAGGAGGTGCGGGTGCTCACGGCGATGGGCACGCACGGCGGC
>JANXXR010000700.1 GCA_025350525.1 Deltaproteobacteria bacterium | reverse complement strand
GAACTTGGCCACGCCGAAGGGCTTGTTGACGAGCGACGGCGGCGCGGCGTTGGCGGTGACCGGCGTCTGGAAGGTGTTGAAGAGCACGGCGGCGCCGAACGGCCGCAGCTGCGGCAGGGTCCAGTAGCGGATCGAGTCGATCTGCGCGTAGACCGCCGCCTGCGAGAGCGAGAGCGCGTAGCCGCGGATGGGGTGCGGCGCGACCTTGCCGCCAAAGGTCGCGGCCTCGGTGCCGAGCGCGCCGCCCGGCAGGAAGTAGCCGACGAAGAGGACCTGCCCCGCGCGCTGCACGCTCCACGAGCTGCCGGCGCTGGCCGGGTTGGTGATGAGGGCGACGGTCTTGTCGAAGTCGGTCCAGAAGGCGGCGATATCCGACTGCGCGAAGCCCGACGGCAGGATGACGACCTGCTTGAAGTACGGGTTCGACAGCTCCGCGGCGCCGCACGACGATCCGTCCGCCCTGACGCATTTCCAGGTCGGGTAGAACCAGCTCCAGTAGCTGCTGTTCAGCACCGCCGGGTTGATCGTGTAGGTGGTCTGCGCGGCGGCGGGGAGGCAGACGTCTGCGGTGAGGAAGAGCGAGAGGGCGAAGCGCTTCAAGGAGATCCTCCGGGGCGGAGTTTTGCGAGCGAAGTGGTCGAGGCGAGGAGCGCGCGCGCGTCCGGCGAGAGCGCCGCCAGGACGGAAGCGGGGAGCGCGCTGCGGTCGCGCAGCGAGACGAGCGAGAGGGTGAAGGCGATCTGCTTCTTCTCGACGGCGGTCAGGTCGGCGGCGTCGAGGAGCTGCGCCAAAAGGGCCGCGCGGGGGTCGGCGAGATCGCGCGGATGCAGCAGCGGCGCCACCTCGCGGCGGGCGACGGTCCCGTCGGGCAGCGTGTGCAAGAGGTCGAGCAGCTGGTCCTGGCCTGCGTCGCCACCGATGCGTCCCAGAGCCTCGACGGCGGCGGCCTGGGTCGCCTCCTCGCGGGCGTCGCGGGCGATGCGGCCCAGGTTCGCGGCCCGATCCGGCGCGGGCACGGTGGTGGCCATCTGCTGGCGCAGCTCCGCTTCGCGGCCGTGGAGCAGGTCGGGGTCGAGCGCCGAGAGCTTCGCGTCGGGGGGCGGGACGTCGATCAGCTGCCAGCCGGCGCGGACGAAATCTTGATAGTGGCGGCCGGAGGCGGCGTTGTTCTGCACGAGCGCCTGCTGCACTGCGGAGAGACGATCAGGCCCGGCGGCATTGGGGGGGAACGCCGCCGGGCCCCTGTCCGGGACCACCCCGGCACCACTCAGGTCCGGCTCCCCTGTGGAAAAAAAATTTTTTTTCCGACAGGCTGCCCCTGCGCCAGCTGGGGGTAGGCGAGCCAGCCAGCCAGCGCGAGGAGCGCGAGCGGCAAGGTCCAGCGCAGGAGCCTTCGGAGCGACATGCCCGGTGCAAGAGCAGGACGCGTGCCGCTCCTTCAATGGCGCGGAATCGCTCGAAGGAGGTCTGCGTCAGGAGTGCGCGTCCGCGCTCCAGTGGAGCATGGCGGCTCCACCGCGCGGCAAGGCCTCTACGCGCGGGCGATTTTCAGCCGCACTGTCTTCTTGCGCCCGGGGTTGCGCGGACGCTTGCGCAAAGGCTTGCCCGCGCGGCGGCGGGCGCGGGCGGCGTCGTCGAGGGTGGCCAGCGTCGCCTCGCCCAAGGTGCGGAGCGCGGCGCGATCGAGGACGAAGGAGATGGGCGCGCCGAGCAGCGGCCACAGCTTGAGCGCGCGCGGCAGCCAGCCCAGCCCGAGCCGCTTGAGGATGGCGCGCACCAGCGCGGGGTTGAGCTTGCGGATGAGCTGGGCGGGCAGCGACTCCCAGACCACGCGGCCCAGCGCACGGGCGCCGCTGCGCAGGCCGACGCTCTTCGCGGCGTCGGCGAACCCGGCGCCCGCCCAGAGCGCATAGAGCTTGAGCCGGCCCGCCTCGCCGGAGGTCGGAAGACCGTACAGCTCGAGCAGGGCGAAGATCAGCTCGGCCTCGAGCAGCAGCGAGACGGCGATGCCGGCGGGCAGTCCGATGGGCAGCGTGATCAGCGCCAGCGTCCCGGTGGCGGCGCCGTACCAGCCCGCGCGCATCGCCGCCGCCTTGACCAGCCGCCGGCCCAGCGCGACCTGGTCCTCCTCCGGGTGCTCGGCCTGCAGCGCCAAGACCCTGCCGCGGGCGCGCCGGCGGGCGTTTTCGACGACCTCCGCAAACCAGCTGGGTTCATCCTGCATGGGCTACTCCGCCGTTGCTGAGAGGATTGTATCGCCCGGCTCGAGCGCGTCGAGGACATCGTCGCCCGACGCGAGCTGCCCGGCGATGGTGTAGCGCCCGTCGAGATACGCCTGCGTCGAGTGGCAGAGGAAGATCTGGCTGCCGCCCGTCTCGGGGCCGCTGGTGGCGATGCCCATCGTGCCGCGCCGGAAGCGCAGGTCGTTCGCCGGGGTGAGGTTGCGGTACATATCGCGCAGATTGCCTGCGATCGTGAAC
>JANXXR010000661.1 GCA_025350525.1 Deltaproteobacteria bacterium | reverse complement strand
CTGAACGCGGCGCTGCTGCTCGTGCTGCAGCTCTCGGGCGGGCCGACGGTGCCCGGGGCCATCCCGATCGCGGTCCCGCTCGCAGGCAAGGCCGCGCCTCTGCCCCCGCTGCCCTGAGCTACTGCGCGGGAGGGACGGCGTCGTCGGCCAGCTCGTCGGTGCCGCCGAAGCCGTCGCGCAGGAGCTGCGCCACCTGCGCGTCGGGCAGCTCTTCCGACCGCGGCTCCCGCGGCAGCTCGATGGAGAGCGCGGCGCGGCAGGCCAACTCCTCGAGGAGGAAGACGGCGCCGTTCTTCAGCTCGCCCTTGTCGCGGCCCAGGTCCACGGCGGCGCCACAGTTGCTGCACTTTGCCGAGAGGTCGAGCAGCACGCCTTCGCCAAAGCGCGGCAGCTCCGGCTGCTCGCGGGCGCCGCACCCGCCGCAGAGGCGGGCCACCGGCGGCAGCGGCAAGAGGAGCAGCGCCGCCGCGTCGACAGCGTAGAGGGTGTAGTCGCGGAAGCCCTCCGGATCGCTCTCTCCCTCGACGGCGTAGGGATCGCGCCGCTCGCCGTCGTCCACCCAGACCACCTGCGTCACCAGTGTGGCCGCACCGGAGCCCGCCAACAGCGCCCCCGCGCTGGCCATCGCCGGCATCTCCAGATCTTCCCGCGCGCCGCCCGGCCCCGTCCGCTCGAGGCGGATCTCCTGCGCGGCGTCGAGACAGCCCAGCTCCACCAGGCCGCGCCACAGCCGCGCCAGCTGCGGCAGGAGGATCGGACGCCGGACTTCGTCGGGCAGGATCCAGCGGCGGTGGACGAGGCCTAGCTCCGACTGATCTCGCACCGGATCGACGCGCTCACGTGTGACGGGCATTCGTCGCGCAGCCTAACACGCGAGAAAAAGCCAAAGCGCACCACGGAGCCACGGAGGGCACGGAGAAGGCTGGTTGGGTGCCAGCCCACGCGCCCGCCCGAGCAGGATCGGCGCCGGAGCGCGAAACCAAACCTCTGTGTCTCCGTGCCTCCGTGGTGCGCTTTGATCCTTAGGTTCTTCGGCGAGTGCCGGGCTGGGTGTCGTCGTCGCGACCCCGCTCCAGCGGGTTGCGCGTGATCAGCGTGCTCTCGGTCGGCAGCCGGGTCTCCACCTCGCGCTGCAGCTCCGGGTCGAGCTCGATCGACGACTCCTCCGTCCGCGGCTCGGGCTTCGAAAGCGGCGGCGCGGGAGTGCGGGGCGCGTCGGGCTTGCGCGCCTGCGCCGGACGCTGCGGCGGCGGGGCGCGCTCGGGCTCGCGCCGGGGCGGCTCGGGGAGCGCCGCCCGCTGCAGCTCGCCGGTCGCTGGCTCGGGAGGCAGCTCGTCCGGAACGTCGAAGCCCTTGCCGAAGTACCTCTCGTCCAGGTCGCCGTAGCCGCTCGCTGCCAGGCGCGCGAAGAAAGCGGGCCTCGCGCCGTGCCAGACGAAGGTCCCGCGCACGCGTCCATCCGCGTCCCGCGCGGTCTGCTGCCAGGTCACCAGATCCTGCACCCGGTACTCGCCGCGCTCGTCGAGCGGCAGCACCTCGGTGACGTGGGTGACCTTGCGCGTCCCGTCGGCGAAGCGCTCGCAGCAGACGACCAGGTGCACCGCGCTCGCCACCTGCGCCCGCACCGCCACCAAGGGCAGCTCCACTCCCGAGAGCAGGCACGAGGACTCGAGCCGCCGCAGCGTATCGATGGGCGTGTTGGCGTGCGCCGTGGTCAGGGTCCCGCCGTGGCCGGTGTTCATCGCCTGCAGCAGATGGAAGCACTCGCCGCCGCGCACCTCGCCGACCACGATGCGGTCGGGCCGCAGCCGCAGCGCCGAGTGAAGCAGGTCGCCGATGTCCACCTGCCCCTTGCCCAGCCGGTCCGCCGGCCGCGACTCGAACGAGACGAGATGCGGTTGCGTGAGCTGCAGCTCGGCCGAGTCCTCGATGGTGAGGATGCGCTCGTCCTGGGCGATGAACTGCGAGAGCACGTTGAGCAGCGAGGTCTTGCCCGACCCGGTGCCGCCCGAGACGACGAGGTTGAGCCGCAGCCCCACCGCCGCCTCGAGCAGGCGCGCCACCTTCTTCGTCACCGAGCCCAGGGCGATGAGCTTGTCGGCGGTGAGCTTCTCGGCGAAGAACTTCCGGATCGAGATCGTCGTCCCGCGCCGCGCCACCGGCGGCAGCACCACGTGGATGCGGCTGCCGTCGGGCAGGCGCGCGTCGAGCCGCGGGCGCTCCTCGGAGAGCGGGCGCCCCACGTACTGGGCCATGTTGCGCGCCGCCGCCAGGAGGCCTTCCTCGGTGAAGACGATCTCGGTCCGGTGCAGCTTGCCGCGCCGCTCGACCCAGACTTCCTTCGGGCCGTTGATGAGGATCTCGCTGACTTCCGGGTCGTCGAGAAAGGGCACCACCGGCTTGAGGAACGCCCGCAGGCTCTCGGAAAACATCGACATGGCGGCGCGCTCCCTCTGCGAGCATACTACCCAAGGGGAGGATTTCCGACGATGCCCGAGGCGAAACCACGACGCCGCAAAGTCGTCCGCAAGGCGAAGCCGCCGGCCGCGGAAAAGCCAAAGACTTCCAACGGCGCGCCCGCGCAAGACTGGGGCGAGCTGGCCGACCGCGCGGCCAGGAAAGTCCGCGAGCTAGCCGACGCGGCCATGCCGCACGCGCGCGAGGCCTCCGAGTCGGCGCGGAAGGTGGCCGTCGATCTCTCGGACGGTTTCGACGGCGCCTTCGGCAAGATCAGCGAGCAGGCCAAGGATCTGATGTCCAAGGGCCAGCACACCCGCGTGCGGATCAAGTTCCGCGGCAAGCAGGTGGCCGAGCTTCCCATCGCCGTGGTCGCCGCCGCCGAGGTGGCGAGCTTCTGGTGGTTCGGGCCGCTGCGGCTCGTGCTCGGGCACGTGGTGGGCAAGGCGGTGCTCGACGTCGAGTTCGTCTCCAACGCCGACCACAACGTGCAGGACGGCCGCGCTTTCCTCGCCGACGGCGAGCTCGACAAGGCCGTCGCCGAGTTCGACAAGGCGCTGCGCATGGATCGCCGCCACGCCGGCGCGCTGCTCGGCAAGGGCATCGCGCTCAAGCTGCGCGGCGACAAGCAGGGATCGCGCAAGTGCTTCGAGCAGGCCGAGGAGATCGACCCGCGCGGCGAGGCGGGCCGCGAAGCCCGCCGCCACCTCGACAATCTTTAGACCAAGTCTAAAAAGCTACTTGTCCAGCCACTGCTGCACGCCGCCGTGGCCCGAGCAGGTTCCCGAGTGGTGCGCCGAGTAGGACGTCGTCCCGTCCTTGCAGGTGGCCATGGGAGCCTTTCCCGCCTGACCCGCCGGCGCCTCGCGCGTGGTGCTGCGCGGAGAGTCGCTGGTGTTGCGCCGCCCGAAGATCCCGCCCAGCACGGAGCCGTTGCCCTGGGGCCGCGCGTTGGTGCTCTCGGGCTTTGCCTGCGGCCCGGCCTTCTGCTGCGCGGTGGGCGCGCTCGCTGCCGGCGCCGCGGGAGCCTTCGCGGCCGGCTGGACCTGGGCCTTCCCGACGCCGCCGTGATGCGAGCAGGCGCCGCGGCCGGCCTTTCCGGTGGTGCCGTCGCTGCACTGCACTTCCGCCGCGCTGCTCTTCGCCAGCGCCGGAAGCGCCAGCGCAAAGGTGGTCGCAACCGCCAACAGGATGCTTCTCATGTGAACTACCTCCACCAGCGAAGCTGCACACGAACGCTCTCAAAGTCCTGCGCCGGCCGAGGCCCCGCCTGCCTGCAGATCGCTCGAAGCGAGGCCACTTCCGAGGCCTGTTCGCGGGCCGCTTTTCCGATGGCTGAACGCCCCCGAAGCGAGTACATAAGCGGGCTCTTTCCAGAGGTAAAAGCATGGCTGAAGCAATCGGTCCCCAGCTCGTCGCGGTCGCCATCGAAGACGAGATGCGGCAGGCGTATCTCGACTACTCGATGTCGGTCATCGTCGGGCGCGCGCTGCCCGACGTCCGCGACGGCCTCAAGCCCGTCCACCGCCGCATCCTCTACGCCATGTTCGAGCAGGGGATGCTGCACAACAAGCGCTACAGCAAGTGCGCCGGCACCGTCGGCGAAGTCTTGAAAAAGTACCACCCGCACGGCGACGCCTCGGTCTACGACGCCATGGTCCGCCTCGCGCAGGAGTGGAACCTGCGCGCGCTTCTGGTCGACGGGCAGGGCAACTTCGGCAGCATCGACGGCGACTCGGCGGCGGCCTACCGCTACACCGAGGCGCGGCTCACCCGGCTGGCCGAATTCATGCTGGCCGACATCGACAAGGAGACGGTCGACTTCGGGCCCAACTTCGACGACAGCACCACCGAGCCGCTGGTGCTGCCCACGCGCTTTCCCAACCTGCTCGTCAACGGCTCGGCCGGCATCGCCGTCGGCATGGCCACCAACATCCCGCCGCACAACCTGGGCGAAGTGATCGAGAGCTGCATCCACCTCATCGATCATCCGGAGGCGCCGCTGCGCGACCTCATCGATCCCCGCCTGGGCGGAACCCTGTCCGGCGGCATCCAGGGTCCCGACTTTCCCACCGGCGGCATCCTCATGGGCGTCGGCCCAGTGCGCGCTCTCTACGAGATGGGCCGCGGCATCCTGCGCATGCGCGCCAAGGTGGAGATCGAGATCGACAAGCGCACCGAGCGCGAGAAGATCGTCGTCACCGAGGTGCCCTACCAGGTCAACAAGGCGCGGGCCATCCAGGGCATCGCCGATCTGGTGAAGGACAAGCGGCTCGAGGGCATCTCGGATCTGCGCGACGAATCCTCCCGCGAAGGCATCCGCGCCGTGGTCGAGACCAAGCGCGACGCCATCACCGGCGTGGTGCTCAACAACCTCTACCAGCACAGCTCGCTCTTCCAGGACACCTTCGGCGCCACCATGCTCTCCATCGATCACGGGCAGCCCAAGACGCTGGGGCTCAAGGCCATCCTCGAGCGATTCATCCACCACCGCCGCGACGTGGTCACCCGCCGCACCCGCTACGAGTTGCGCAAGGCCAAGGAGCGCGAGCACATCCTGCTCGGCTACAAAATCGCGCTCGACCACATCGACGAGATCATCGCGCTCATCAAGGCTTCCAAGACGCGCGAGGAGGCCTCGACCAAGCTGCAGAGCTTCTACGCGCTCTCGGAGATCCAGGCCAAGGCCATCCTCGAGATGCAGCTGCAGCGGCTGACCGGCCTGGAGAAGGAAAAGATCATGGCCGAGCTGGCCGAGGTCCAGGCGCTGATCACGCGCCTCTCGGCCATCCTCTCCTCCGAGGAGCTCCTGCTCTCGGTGATCAAGGACGAGATGCGCGAGGTGAAGGACCTCTTCGCCGACCCGCGCCGCACCGAGATCCAGGGCGAGGCCTCCGACCTCTCCGACGAGGACCTCATCGCCGAGGAGGACATGGTGGTGACCTTCAGCCACCAGGGCTACGTCAAGCGCAACCCGGTCTCGCTCTACCGCGCGCAGAAGCGCGGCGGGCGCGGCAAGGCGGGCGCGGCCACCAGCGACGAGGACTTCATCGAGCAGATCTTCGTCGCCTCGACCCACGCCTACGTCCTCATCTTCACCACCAAGGGGCGGCTCTTCTGGCTGAAAGTCCACGAGCTGCCGCAGGCGGGCAGGGCGGCGCGGGGCAAGGCCATCGTCAACCTGGTCCCTCTGCAGCAGGACGAGAAGATCGCGGCGCTGCTTCCGGTCAAGGAGCTGAAGGCGAAGGAGGCGGACGCCGCCATCGACGACGACACGGCGCCGCCCGCCGAGGACACGCCGCCGCCGCCGCTTCCGGAAAGTGAAGAGGTCGAGGAGAGCGAGGCGGCGCGGGTCGCCGCCAAGGCGGTGCAGGTGGCGGCCGGGCCGTACATCATCTTCGTCACCCAGAAAGGCCTCATCAAGCGGACCAAGCTGGCCGCCTTCTCGCGGCCGCGGCCCAGCGGCCTGAAAGCGCTCTCCATCGAGGAGAACGACTCGCTCATCTCCGTCACGCTCGCCAAGGGCGACGAGGACGTGGTCATCGGCACCGCCACCGGCATGGCCATCCGGTTCGATCAGAAGGAGGCGCGCGCCATGGGCCGCACCGCCTTCGGCGTCAAAGGCATCACCCTCGAGGCCGGCGACACCGTGGTCGGCGCCGAGCTGGCCAAGGCCTCGGCCACGCTCCTCACCGTCACCGAGAACGGCTACGGCAAGCGCACCGCCATCGAGGATTACCGGCTCACCCACCGCGGCGGCAAAGGCGTCATCGACATCAAGACCAGCGACCGCAACGGGAAAGTGGTCGCCATGCTGCAAGTGACCGACGCCGACGAGCTGATGCTCATCACCAACAAGGGCACGCTCATCCGCACCCGCGTCGCCGACGTCTCGGTGATCGGGCGCAACACGCAAGGCGTGCGCTTGATGGGGCTGCAGCAGGAGGGCGAGAAGGTGGTGGGCTCGACCCGCGCTCCCGAAGAGCGCGAGGCCGACGCGGCCGCCGCGGTCGCAGCAGACCAGGCAGGCGGCGAAGACGACGACGGCGGTCCGCCCGACGGCGGCGAGGACTAGCGGCGGGCCCGGTAAGATGACCCTGGTGCCGGGCCACCCACCCCGCCTCACGACCGAACCGTTGCGGACCCCGTGAAGCGGTGGTACGCGATCCACATGCTTCGAAGGATTCCGGTTTGCGCTTTGGTAGCGATGGCTCTCTGTGCCTGCGGACGTCCCGCGGCGCGCCTGGAACAGGCGCGCGATCTCGCGCTCTCCGGCCACCACCAGACGGCGCTGATCGAGGCGCGCGCGTTGCTGCTCACTCTGCGCGAAGATCGATCGGCCGAGGCCGACACCGTGCGCCGCGGCGCCCTCAAGCTCTCGGGCGACCTCTGCGCGCTCCACCTCGACGACCCGCGCTGCGCCGCCACCGAATATCGCGAGTTGGTCAACCGCTACCCCACCGCGCCCGAAGCCTTCGAGGCCCGCGAGCGGCTGGGCGATCTCGACATGCGCATCGGCGACGTCCGCGGCGCCCTGGCCGCCTGGCGCGACCAAGTGGCCACCGCGCCCGACCGCCCCGGGGCCGACGTCGCTCAGCTGAAGATCGCCCGCGCGCTACTCGACAAGGGCGACTTCCACGACGCCCGCGCCGCCGCCGCCGAGCTGCGGAGCCGCTGGCCGCAGTCGCCGCTGGCCGCCGCCGCCGCGCTGCTCTCGGCGTCGAGCTACCATCTCTCCGGGCGCCACGCAGACGCCATCGCCGAGTACAACGCCGTCGAGCGCAAGTACCACGGCACCCAGAAGGGCGCTGAGGCGCTCTTCGAGAAGGGCAACTGCCTCGCCGAGATGGGCGACGACGAGGCCGCCGTCAAGGCTTACACCGATTCGCTGCCGCGCCACGACTCTCCGGACGCGGTGCAGTTTGCGCTGGACCGCGCCGAGCGGCGCCTCGAGCGCGGGCGCGCGGTCAATCCGCGCGACATGGGCGCCGTCTGGGATCGCGGCCTCGCCTCCCGCCGCGCCGCCACCCCGCGCTGACCGCGCGCGCTCCAGAGATAAAAAGCAAAAGCGCACCGCGAAGGCGCGAAGGCCGCGAAGGTTTCTTTAGTTTGCCCGGGCCACCTCCGAGCGCGCGCGGGGACTCGGGCCCGCCCGTGTTTTCTTCGCGCCTTCGCGAGCTTTGCGACTTCGCGGTGTGCAGTTGCCTCTCGCCTTTACAACGGGCGGCATGAGCGCGCCCCATGAACCCCGCCTTCCTCAACATGTACATGGGCTTCATCTTCACCTACGCCTTCTCGTCGGGCGGCTACGACGTGGCGCCGGTCGAGTACAAGGCCGCCAGTACACGCGCTGGAGCGGCAAGGGCCAGAACGGCAAGGGCATCGGCATCGAGCGCGCCCACCTCTTCGACGACAGGCAGGGCCGCCAGTGGTGGAAGGTGAAGTTCACCGACGACGAGAGCAAGGTCACCATCCTCGAGGGCCTGCTCGATCCGGCGCAGAAGAAGTTCGTGCGCATGCGGGCGCAGTTCCCCGACGACAAGGAAGGCAACGAGCTTCCCATGGACGACCAGAACTACTACCACCCGGCGCAGAAGCTCTCGAAGGACAGCGTCGAGGGCGCGACCAAGGGCATCGAGACGGTGACCGTTCCGGCCGGCACCTTCAAGGCGAAGCACGTCGTCTTCGGCGGCGCGGGCGGCACCAACGAGTGGTGGCTCAACGAAAAGGTGCCGGGCGGCACCGTGAAGCAGCTGAGCAAGAACCCGCGCAGCGACGAGGACAAGTGGGAGATGGAGCTGACCGCTTACGGGAACGACGCCAAGTCGGAGCTCGGCACCAAGTAGCCGGGCTTGGGGCTGCCCCTGTGGCGGTCTCTCTTTACGCTGGCGGGCAGGGGCGCTACACCCTGCCCGCCATGCCACTTCAGACCCAAGCATCGGCGCGTGAGTTCTCCCGCGCGAAGTCGCTCTTCCCCGGCGGCGTCAACTCTCCCGTGCGCGCCTTCAAGGGCGTCGGCGGCGATCCGCTCTTCATCGCGCGGGGGGAGAAGGCGCGGCTCTTCGACGACGACGGCAACGGATTCATCGACTACGTGCTCTCCTGGGGCCCGCTGCTCGCCGGGCACGCGCACCCGCGCATCGTGCAGGCCATCGTCGAGGCGGCGCAGCTGGGCACCAGCTTCGGCGCGCCTACCGCGCGCGAGAGCGTGCTGGCCGAAAAAGTCCGCGCCCTGGTCCCCTCGATGCAAAAGCTGCGCTTCGTCTCCAGCGGCACCGAGGCGACTTCGCATGCGCTGCGGGTGGCCCGCGGCTTCACCGGCCGCGAGCGGGTGGTGAAGTTCGAAGGCTGCTTCCACGGCGCCACCGACGCGCTCTTGGTGAAGGCTGGCTCCGGCGTCGAGACCCTGGGCCTGCCCGACTCGCCCGGGGTGCCCAGGGCGCTGGCCGCGCTGACCACGGTGCTCCCCTACAACCACGCGCAGGCGGTGCGCGACTTCTTCCGCAGCCCCGCCGGAGCGGAGACGGCCTGCGCCATCGTCGAGCCGGTGGTCGGCAACATGGGCGTGCTGGTGCCGCGGCCGGGCTTTCTCGAGGCGCTGCGCGAGGAGACGCGCCGCGCCGGCGCGCTCTTGATCTGCGACGAGGTGATGACGGGCTTTCGCGTCGCGCGCGGCGGGGCGCAGCAGAAGTACGGCATCGCGCCCGACCTGACCTGCCTGGGGAAGGTGATCGGCGGCGGCCTTCCGGTCGGCGCCTATGGCGGCCGCGAGGAGATCATGGCGCGGGTGGCGCCCGACGGGCCCATCTACCAGGCGGGCACGCTGTCGGGAAATCCGCTGGCGATGGCGGCCGGCATCGCCATGCTGGACCTGGTGGCGCAGCCCGGGTTCACCGAGGCAGTCGAGCGGCGCACCGAGGAGCTGTGCGCGCGGCTGCGCGAGGAGTGCCACCGGGCGGGCGTCCCGGCGCAGGTGAACCAAGCCGGATCGATGTGGACCTGCTTCTTCGCGCCCGGCGAGGTCTTCGACTATCCGACGGCTAAGACGGCCGACACCGCGCGCTTCGGCAGGCTGCACCGGGCCATGCTCGAGCGCGGGGTCTACCTGCCGCCGTCGCAGTTTGAAGCCGGCTTTCTCTCTTCCGAACACGGCAGCAAGGAAATCGAAGCCACCACCCTCGCCTTCCGGGCCTCCCTCTCAGCGACAGGCTAAAGCAAGGCGCACCACGGAGGCACGGAGAGAAGCTTGGTTGGGACCGAGTTCACGCGCCACCTCGGGGGTGGCCCCGCACCCGACCGACCCTCCGCGACTCAGTGCCTCCGTGGTGCGCTTTAAATCTCAGGAGGCGAGGTCGCCGATGGTAAGGAGCAGCCCCGCGAGCCAGGAGATGGCGAACATGGCCCGTGCGAACTTGGGCCGCACCGGCGCCACCGGCGTCGAGTCCTGCAGCGCACGGGCGAGGCCGATCAGGCCCACCACCAGGGAAGCGGCGAAGATCCCTACGCCCCAGCCGCCCCAGGCGTCGCGGTGCGTGAGCCAGCGCGCCGGCAGGTCGAGCGCCAGATACGCCGACGCGAGATAGACGAAGGGCAGCGCCCAGAGCAGCACCAGGTCCACCGTCAGCGCGAAGACGCCGGAGACGAGGCTGCGGATGCCGCGGGCGGCGTGGCCAAGCGACTTGACCCACTCGGCGCGGAGGGTGGCGCGGCGGGCGGCGCGCGAGCTGCCGAGCAGGCTGTTGGACGGTCGCAGCATTCTGCTCACGATAACACGCCGCAAGCGAGCGGCCTTCCAGCGCATTGACGCAGCGGCAAGGCGCGTGCTACACGGCGCTGCTTTTTCGAAGGGCGGGCGGATGGACGGCAACGACTCCAAAGGCCCCCCGGGCGAGGGCGGCGACGATGCCGTCACCTCGTACCGGAAGGCTCAGCCGTACATCGACGCCAGCTGGCAGCTGACCGGCTCGGTGGTGCTGGGCACGCTGCTCGGCTGGTGGGGCGACAAGAAGCTGGGGACCGGCCCCTGGCTTCTGGTGGGCGGCGCGCTCTTCGGGATCGGCGTCGGGTTCTACGCATTCTTCAAGGCTCTGATGGCGCTGGGGAAGAAGAAGTGACCGAGACGAAGCCCACCGTGCGCCTCTTGCCCTTCGCCGCCGCGAGCGCGGGCGCCTGCGCGCTGGGGCTCGTCGTCGCGGTGCTCCTGCCCCGCGACCTGCGCGGTCCGGCGGTCTACGGCGCGCTGGCGGCCTCGGCGGGAGCGCTCTGCGGCTTGTCCGCGCTGGCCGCCGCCGTCAACCGCGGCGTCAACGGCCTGCTCGGCGGGTTCACGGTGGGCTTCCTCTGCCGCGCCATCCTCGTGGGCGTCGGTCTGATCGCAAGCGGCGCCCGCGGCAATCTGGCACTGGTCTACGTGGCCGCTTTCTTTACGCTCTACGCGGCCACCCAGCTGGTCGAGGTCCTCTTCGTGCACGCAAGCTCGCGCCGCATCTCCGGAGCCACGCCATGATGGCACTCTTCGCCGCCCTCCTCCTCGCGCAGGGCCAGCCGCTGCCGGTGCCCGACACCGCGCGCCCCGCCGCGGGCGAACACGGCGCGACGCTGGGCCACGAAGCCGTGGCGCCGGGCGGCTCCGAGAAGAAGGGCGAGAAGCCCGAGGGCGCCGACGAGGAAGAGAAGGGCGGCATCGCCGAACACATCTTCCACCACGTCCAGGACGAGGTGGTGGTCCCCATCGGCTTCTGGGCCGGCGCTCATTACCTCCGCCTCGACATCACCAAGCACGTCATCAACATGTGGATCGCGGCGGGCCTGCTCCTCATCGTCGTCGGCCTCGGCGCTCGCAAGCGCGCGTTGATTCCCAAGGGCGGCTACAACCTGCTCGAGACCTTCGTGGTGTTCATCCGCGACGAGATCTCGGTGAAGAACATCGGCCACCACGCAGATTTGTATACCAGCTATCTTTGCAGCGCGTTCTTCTTCATCCTCTTCATGAACCTGACGGGCCTGTTGCCCATCCCGGCCTTCGGCGGCTTTCCCGGCATCTCCACCGCCACCGGCAACATCTCGGTCACCGTGGTGCTGGCGCTCTTCACCTTCGGACTCACGCAGATCGCCGGCATGCGGGCGCAGGGCGCGCTGGGCTATTGGACGCACCTGGTCCCCGGCGGCGTGCCGGCGGCGCTCTGGCCGCTGATGTTCGTCATCGAGTTCTTCGGCCTCTTCACCAAGCCCTTCGCCCTCACCGTCCGCCTCTTCGCCAACATGGTGGCGGGGCACATCGTCATCTTCTTCCTCATCGCGCTGACGCTCTTCATCTCGGTCTACGTCGCGCCGGTGAGCGTCGCCTTCGCGCTGGGCATCTTCCTGCTCGAACTCTTCGTCGCGCTGGTGCAGGCCTACGTCTTCACCATGCTCTCGGCGCTCTTCATCGGGATGACCCAGCACGCACACTAGCCAGTTCAATCTCGCGGGCTGGGCCAACCTCACGGCGGCCTCGGGTCCATACCCCGCGAAAACTTGCCACTCCTCGCCGCCGGGGCTCAGGGCATCCAAAGCAGCACGGAGGGTTTCACCATGAACCAGTATTCTCTCGGTTACTTCGCAGCGGCGATCGGCGCCGGCCTCGCCGTCATCGGCGCGGGATTCGGCATCGGCAAGATCGGCGCGGCCGCCATGGAAGGCACCGCCCGCCAGCCGGCGGCCGGCGGCGACATTCGCACCTCGATGATCATCGCGGCGGCGCTCATCGAAGGCGTCACGCTCTTCGCCGAGGTCGTCTGCATCATCCTCGCCGTCAAGGTCTGAAGCTTTGACTGCAATCTGGGCCCGGTGGGCTGCCCAGAGCCTGTCTTAGGGGACACGATCTAATCGTGTCCCCGCAGGATTGAACTAGACACGATCGAATCGTGTCCCCGTCTGATTGAATTCAAGGAGAACTCCATGCTTCTCGCAGCCGGCCTCACCGACGTGAACTTCGCCCTCAGCTTCTGGACGGCGCTGACCTTCGCCATCCTCCTCTTCGTGCTGGGCAAGTTCGCCTGGGGTCCCATCCTCCAGATGATCGAGACCCGCGAGAAGACCATCTCCGATGCCATCGAGGCCTCCAAGAAGGAGCGCGCCGCCGCCGAGGCCGCCTCTGCGGAGATGCGGGCAGCGCTGGCCACCGCGCGCGAGGAGTCGGCGCAGCT
>JANXXR010000558.1 GCA_025350525.1 Deltaproteobacteria bacterium | reverse complement strand
GGCCGCCAGTATTCGAGGGTGCCCGAGGGCAAGAGCACGCCCAGAAGCTGCGGTCCGGTGAAGTCGCTGCGCAGGCTGCCGTACGAGATTGACGCGCCGCCCCGCTCGACGCCATCGACGACCAGGCGGTAGCGCGCGCCCGCCTCCCAGGCGATCTCCTGGGTCTCGAAGGCGAGCGAGCCGTCGGCGGTGAGGGTGCGGGCCTTCCAGGGCGAGCGAGCGTAGGAGCCGAAGAAGCCCACGTCGTCGAGGGCGAGCAGGCCTCGCGCAGGGTACGCAAGCGCCTCGAGGCGCAGCAGGGGCAGCGCGCCGCTGCGGTAGCCCGAGAGGCCCGGCGTCAGCCGATCGCGAAAGGTGACCCGCCGCACGGCCACCTCGGGCCCGGCAAAGACTTCCAACAGGGCGCAGACGAGGGCGATCATGCGACGGTCACCACCACGGTGGCGCCGTCGAAGGTGGTCTTGAGCGGCGCCAGGGGCCTGGTGGCGGGGCCAAGCTTGACGCTGCCGTCGAGCTTGAAGAGCGAGCCGTGGCAGGGGCAGATGACCAGCTTCTGCGCGCCCTGCACCGCGCAGCCGAGGTGCGGGCAGCGCGCGTCGTACGCCAGCACCTGCCCGGGTCCGGCGCGCAGCACCAGGATGGGAAAGGGCACGCCGGCGGAGTGGCCGGTGACGCTGCCGCCCAGCGCCGAGAGCTGCGGAAGCTGTCCGATGGCGAAGGTGACCTTGCCGCCCTGCGCCGCGGGGAAGACGCCGCCGCTGCCGGAGATGTCGACGATGAGGGTGGCGCCGTCGGGGCTCAGCTTGGCTGGATAGGTGTCGAGATCGGCGGTGGCCGGCGAACGCGTCACCGCGCCGTCCACCGAGAAGCGCGAGGCGTGGCAGGGGCAGATGACCGCGTCGCCGCCGTCCTCCCAGGCCACCTCGCAGCCGGCGTGGGGGCAGTAGGCGCTCCAGCCGCGCAGCCCCTGCGAGGTGGTGTTGGCCACCAGCACCGAGAGCGGCCGGCCGAGGAAGTCGGCGCCTTCGGGATGGAGCAGCACGCTGCCGCCGGGACGCAGCACCTCGGGCACGCGGGAGGCCTCGACCTGGACCAGCCCGCGCACGGGCGGCCCGACCTCGATGGCCACCGGGTCGTCGATGCGGCGGGCGCAGGCGGCGGCGCAGGCCGAAACGCCGCAGGCGGCGACGCCGGTTTGCAGCAGGTCGCGCCGCTTCACGCGAGGGCGCCCGCGACGACCTTCCCGCCGAGGATGTTGGCGTCGAGGACGGCGCGGTCCACGCCGCAGCCCGCGCCCAGCGTCTTGCCGACCGCCGAGAGCGTCTCGGAGAAGGGGATGTCGCCGCTGCCGCCGCCCACTCCCGCGCCGGTGGCCGCGTCGAGCGACATGGCGCGGTAGTCGTTGTTGGCGGGCTCGACGCCGCCGACCACGCCGCCCTTGAAGGGCTTGCCGATCAGCACCGTGCAGTGGTGGTCGCCGTGGTGGGTGCGGCCGTTGCCGTTGCCCCGCGCCGCAGAGAGGGTGCGGCCGAAGACGTTCATCATCGCGAAGGTGACCTTGTCCTGCAGCCCCGCGCTGGTCAACTGCCCCCACAGCTTGCCGATGGAGGCGACCCCCGCCACCGTCTGCTTGGTCTCGTTGGCGAGGAGCGCGTCGACGTGGTTGTCGCCGCCGAAGGGGAGGTGGATGCTGATCACCGGCGAGACGTTCATGCGGAAGAGCGTGACGGCGGCGGTGACCTGCGAGTCGGGGCTGTTGTCCTTGATGCCGGCCAGCGTGCCGAGGAGGCTCTCGGAGATGTTGCGCGCCTCCTGCTGCGACAAGGCGTAGCGGTCGAGGAACGATCGCTGCGCGGGGCTGCCGTTCTGCTTGTACCAGGCGTTGAGCCGGTCGAGGTCGGCGTCGCGGATCTTCTGGATCTGCCCGAGCGGGCCCGCGGGCGAGGCGAGCAGCGTCGAGAGCGTGCTGGGGGAGAGGATGGGCTGCGGCCGTCCGCCGGCGGTGAGCGCCTCCGAGGCGCTGCGCGGCCCGAGGGCGATGGGCTCGCGCTGCACCGTCCCCATGCAGTCGGCCAGCTGCTGGGAGATGAGCGAGACCATCATCTCGTGGTGCGAGACGAAGCCTTGCAGGCTCATCACCTTGGCGAGGTCGGGGTGCACCACCGTATAGGTTCCGTGGTGGAAGAAGCAGGCGCGGTCGAGCATGGCCTGCGGCAGCGCGGCCCAGGGCGCGGCGGCGGTGGTGGACTTTCCGGCCAGCGTCAGCGGCGTCGCCGCCATCGACGGATCGGGCGGATGGGCGATGTCGGCGATCTGGTACATGCCGGGCACGTTGGCGTTGACCGGGTCGCCGTTGACGGAGGTGCTGAAGAGGATGAACTGCGCGTTGGGGCAGGCCGCCTGGGCTCCGGCGCGCCGCGGCTGCAGCAGCACCGCGGCGGGCACGCCGGTGGCCAGCGCGCGCAGCCCGTAGAGGCCCGCGCCGAAGAGCGACTCCAAGAGGAGCTTGCGGCGGGAGAGGTTCATTGGCCGATCCCGACCACGGAAGGAGAGAGGCAGGCGATCACGAAGGTGCTCTTGAGCGCGTCGGAGGTGGAGAGGCCGGCCTGGATGGCGCTCTGCTGGTGGCCCTGCAGAATCGAGATTGGCGCCGCGTCCGCCGGCGCCAGAACGCCCATGAGGGCGTGGACGAAGTCGTCGATGGCGGCGGGAGAGTTGGCGCTGCTCCAGCGGGTGCCGTTGTCGATGAGCTGGCCCGCCAGCGCCGCGCAGATGTTCTCCATGCCGGTGCGGAAGAAGAGGTTGGGATCGTTGGCCAGCACCGCCGCCTCCGAGCCGCGGCTGTACTGATCGGAGGGCAAGACGCTCGCGATCGACTGCACCGGCAGCAGCTTCGGGATCACCTTGGTGTTGACGTCGAGGCCGCAGACGTCGGTGAGCCCGAGCCGGTTTCCCAGGGCGGCGCAGAGATGATCGCGGCGGGCGACGGGGAAGACCTCGCCCTGGTCGGCGGTCTGCGTCTCCTGCGCGTAGCTGACCAGCGGCGAGGAGAAGAGCTCGACGGTGAGCGTGCTCCAGTTGAAGTTGCTCTCCACGAAAACCCTGGCGAGGCGCTGGAACTCCGGGTCGGTCTCGTCGCAGGGCGCGGAGTTGGCGTAGGTGCAGAGCTTCTGCGTCCAGGCGGCGGCGAAGTCGGGGTGGGCGGCGAGGATGTTCGCCAGGTCGAAGATGGTGCTCCCCGAAGCGGTCACGCCGCGAAAGCCGAAGGAGCCGGGCAGCGCCACTTGGGCCGGCGCGGCCTGCAGGTGGAAGGAGAAGCTGTACTGCTGCCGGAAGAACTGCCGCAGCGGATCGAGCGACTGGTGGCAGGCGAAGCAGGCCGACCCTGACGGCGCGTGCGCCTGATCGACCGGCGCGAGGCTGGGCGGCAGCGCGGCGTTCTGCGGGCTGATGGCGCGGCCCAGCGCCACGATCAGGGTCTGGTTGAGGGTCACCCGCGCCTGGTTGGAGTTGTTGGTGTTCCACTCGGCGAGGAAGCTCGGCGTGGTGAAGAAGCCGACGCGGGGCGTGCGCAGAACCAGGTCGTGTCCGGCGCGGAAATCCGCCAGCGCGTAGACGGGCGTGGGCACCTCTCCTGCCGCGGGAGCGCGGACCGTGACCATCTGCCACTGCTGCGTGTCGGCGACGGTGATGGGCACGGCTGCCGCCGCAAACCCGGGCGGCTGGCAGCGGTGCGTTCCCCCTCCGGCCATGGGCACGTTGAACGCTGCCGGCGCGCCCTGCAGCATGACGAACAGGGCCACCGTAACCGAGGGCTGGCCGGCGCCGCCGTTGTAGACGATGGGGTCCTGCGGGCAGAGCGCGTCGTAAACTGTCGCCAACTGCGGCGCGGCGAAGACCATGAAGCGCGGGCTCGACGGATCGAGCGAGTCGGAGACGGGAACGGCGCCCTGCTGCGCGGTGAGCGTGAACTTGAAGCCGGCGTTGGCCTTCTGGAAGACGTCGCTGACGGCGTTGTTGTCGCCCACCTGCACGGCGTCGAGGAAGGCGTAGAGCGCCATCAGCCGCGGCGTCAGCATGAAGCGCCGGGTGGTCACCACCTGCGTGAACGGCTGCCCCTGCTGCACCAGCGCGATGGCGGTGCGGGCAAAGCTCTCGCGCAAGTTGGACAACAGGCGCGCGTCGAGCCGGCCCAGGGCCAAAGGCCCCAGCTGATCGGTGAAGTCGCTCTGCACCGCCTGGCTCTGCTGGAAGGCGTTGGCGAAGAAGGCCTGGACCTTCGGGCCGTACTGCGGCGCCCGGGTCCACTGCCCCACCAGGCCCTTGAGCGCGGTGCGGTCGGCGGCCACGGCCCGGACCTCGGCGTCGGTGGGCGGCAGGCCGGTCAATAAGTTCTTCACCTTGCCCGTGGAGGCCGCGACCGCGAGCGGTTGGTAGAGCGCCGACGGTGGGGGTGCTGCGGGAGCGGCGACGTCCAGCTTGCCGGTGCACGACACCAGGGAGGCGACCGCGAGTGCCGCCGCCACCGCTCGCGCTGCGCTGCTCCGGATCGGCACGGCTTCCCCTCCCACGCGGCCACGATAACCCGCGGGCAGAGGAAAGGTTAAACGCCGACTTGCGCGGCAGGAAAGGCGCGGATGCCCTACCCGGCCCGCGCCACCAGCGGCGCCGCCTCTTCGGGCATCGCGTCGCGCACGCCGCTGCCGGCTCCCAGGTAGATGAAGTCGCCGCTGCCGCGCCGGCTGATCAGCTGGCCGGGGTTGCCCAGCACCACGCCGTTCTCCGGGACGTCCTCCATCACCACCGAGTTGGCGCAGACCGCCACGCCGTCAGCCAGGCGCAGGGGACCGATGACCTTCGATCCGGCGCCCAGGTAGACGCGCTCGCCCAGCGCGGGCGCGTTCGTTTCCGGCGCGGGCCCGATGCCCTCGACGGTGCACATCTGGCTCACCGAGCAGTTCTTCCCGATGCGCACGCCCGCGCCGATGCGCAGCGAGACGAAGTGCCCGATGTAGAAGCCCGGCTCGATGAGCGCGTCCACGTCGATGGAGATGCTGGTGAAGAGCCCGATCGCCAATTCCCAGACGCGGTAGAGGCCCCAGAGCCACGGCGCCGCCCAGCCCGCCGGCGGAATGGTGCGCAGGCGGCGGCCAAAGCGATAGAGCGCCATCGCCCACGATCCGTCGAGGAAGAGCGCGAGGCGCAGCCTGGTCAGGGGCCCGGCGTCGGGATGATAGACGAGGTGGCGGTGGAGATCGGCGCGGAAGGCGGACCAGAAAGTTTCGGGCTTCATCGGTTTTCCCCAGGGCCTGCGGCCGGCCTGGAACTGGCGCGGCGCTGGCGCGAATTGCAGCGGCGGAAGGTTTTGCAGCCGCGACGGCACGCCCATCCAGAGCGAGCCGGGCTTCATCGAGCGGCCGGCGAGCGCACCCGGGCCGATGACCACTCCGTCGGCGATCTGGATGGGCCCAACCGCAGTGGCGCCGGGGCACATCACCACCCGCTCCCCAAGCTGCGGATGTCCGCGCGTCGGGGGACGCCCGCCGACGCCGATGGTGTTGCCGCCGTGGAGCATCGAGCCGCGGCCCACGCTGGAGCCGAGCGAGATGAAGACCTCGCCTTGGGGCGCGAGCCAGACCTCGCTCGCGATGCGCGACCGCACGCTCAGGCTGGTCTTGGTGAGGAGGCGGAAGACCTCGAAGAGCACGGTGTAGAGCCCTCTGAAGGGCAAACCGGTCAGGCGCGGCTGCGCGTAGATCCAGCGGCCGAACCGGTAGAGGGCAAGGCCCCAGAAGGCGCGCGAGGCAAAGAGCAGCCACAGGCGCGAGCGGGCGTCCTGCGCCCCGTGGACGGCGCAGAAGTGTCGGAAATCGGACCGGATGCCGCTCCAGCCGCTCGGTATTTCAGCTTCTTGCATACCGCTCGCCCCCTCGGCCGAAACCTAGGGTCGAGCGGCAGGTTGGGCAAGCTCCGAGTTCAGGGCGCTTGTGCATCTCCAGCGCCGTTGAGGCGGAAGAGCTGCGCCTGCTGCGGGGCCGCTCCGCGTCCGCTGGCGCTCTCGAGGCCGACCACCATCACGCCCAGGGCAGGAGTGAGCTTGAACTCCACCGGGTCTACGGTGAGTGGCACGGTGGCCCTGGCCCTGGGCAACAGTGCCGCGAAGCCGGCGGTGCTGACGCTGCTCTGGAAGGCGTTGAACTTTGCCATCGCCGCCGTCGCGTCGGTTTGGCCCGATCCGCTGAAGCTCTGCACGCCGTAGGCGAAGCGCGGGTTGGCAGCCGTCACGCCCAGGTCGCTGGCGAAGACGGGCACCAGCATGGTGTTGCCGTCGGTGGGCGCCGCCACCGGGTACTGGATGCCGGGGCTCTTCGACGGATCGTTCAGGTTGACGACGGCGGTCACCATCTGGCCCACCGGCGCGCCGCCGGTCAGGTAGCCGAGGTCGGCGCAGACGATGGCGAAGTCGGGCTTGCCGTCGCCGTTGTTGTCGATGAGGACGTCGAACTCGTTGGCGGCGTTGTTGGCCCAGGGCGCCCAGGTGTTGATGGCGAAGAAGAGGACCTGATCGCCGGTCACCGGGTTGGCCTGCACGCCCATGGCGCGCATGCCGACCTCGCCCGCCTTCTTGTTCTGGCCCTCGAGGCCCCACGAGTAGAAATCGGCGGTGCCGGGGACGAATCTGGAGGCGTTCTCGATCTTGGCGCTGCCGATGGGCTTCTGCGTGCCGAAGCCGCCGCTCAGCTTGACCGAGAGCTCGGCGCGGGCGCGCGGGACCAGGTAGTACGGCACGGTCAGCACGGCGCCGTGGTTCTGCTGGCCGGCCGGAGTGAGGACGATGAGGCCGCCCACTTCGCGGAAGTCGCTCGAGTCGCCGGCGGTCGCCGCGGCGACGTTGAGGGTCACTTCGACGGTGCGGCTCTCGCCAGCCTCGACCCGCACGCTGCCGGGCTCGAGGTAGAGGTGGCTGGGCGAGCCGGAGCTGGCGGCGGCGGAGAGCGAGAGCTGGACCGCGGTCCGGCCCAGGTTGTCGATGCGCAGGGTCTTCGTCTTCCAGAAGTCGCTGCTGAACTCGGCGACGCCGAAGCTCAGGTTGGCGGCGCCGGTGGCGGCGTCGCGGGCGAGGAGCGCGGTGCGGGTGGCCGGGAACGGCTGCACCAGGCCGGCGCCGCCGAGACGGACGGAGTAGCCGCTGATCTGCCTGGCGTCGGCGGTGTTGAGGATGGCGGCGCGGACGTCCTCGATCTCCCAGGACGGATGCGACTGCAGCGCCAGCGCGGCGACGCCGGCGACGTGCGGCGTGGCCATCGAGGTGCCGGAGAAAGCGACGCCCTGGTTGCCCGAGCCCATCGCCGTCGAGACGATGTTGACGCCGGGAGCGGCGAGGTCGGGCTTCAGGTGGCCGTCGCCGGAGCGCGGGCCGCCCGAGCTGAAGTCGGCGAAGGCCCGGTAGACCGGGTTGGGAATGGCGACGCTGCTGCCCAGGGCAGAGGTGGCGGCGGAGGCCAGCGCGGCTCCATCCGAGGTCAGCACGCCGAGGAAGGGAATGGTGACGGTGCCGCTGCCGTCGGCGGTGGCGATGTCGCCTTCGAAGGGCGGGTAGCCGGCGCCGTTGTTGATCAGCGCCACCGCGGCGGCGCCGTGCTTGAAGCCGAACTGCGCGCGCTGGATGCGGGGGCAGGTGCCGCGCTTCGCGACCACCAGCTTGCCGGCGATCTGCGCGTCCAGGTACTCGGCCTCGGCGCAGCCCAGTGAGACGCCGCCCTTGCCGTCGGGCAGCACGAAGACCGCGAGCGGCGTACCGTTGAAGGCCGCATTGTTGGAGATCTGCGCGACGATGGCGCCGCCCGGCAGCGCGAGGTGGATGCCGGGAAACGAGGGCGGCGAGTTCGAATCCATGGCCGCGACGCTGATGGTCTTCTCGCCCGTCGCGGGCGAGCCGGTCATATAGATGCCCGGACCTTCGTTGCCGGCGGCGGCCACCACGATGATGCCCGCCGCGGCGGCGTTCTCGGAGGCCTCCGCGTCGGCGTCGTCCTCGGCGCCGAAGGGCGAGCCGAGCGACATGCTGGTCACGTCCATCTCGTTCTTCACCGCCCAGTCCAGCGCCTCGACCACCACGTTGGTCGAGCCGCCGCAGCCGAAGACGCGGATGGCGTAGAGGTCGGCCTGGGGCGCGACGCCCGGCCCGATGGCGAACTTCTGCGAAGGCGTGCTGGCGTCGAAGGGGCCCCTAAACGTCCTGCCGTCGGTGAGCACGCCGAAGCCGCCGACGGTGCCGGCGACGTGGCTGCCGTGCGCGGCGCAGTCGAGCGGGTTCGGGTCGGGGACGGGGATGCTCTTGGGATTGGCGCCGTCGTAGTCGTCGCCGACCAGGTCGATGCCGCCCTTCACCTTGGGCGCGTTGGGTCCGAAGAGGGCCGGGTCGGCGGGGAGCGCGCCGTTCTTGAAGGCGGCATCGTAGGCTTTGGGAGTGCCCGGCTCGCCGAAGTTGGCGTGCGTGTAATCGATGCCGGTGTCGATGATGGCGACCTTGATGTGCTCGCCGCGGAAGCCCGCGCTGCCGTCCCACACCTGGGGCGCGCCGATGAAGGGCACGCTGATGGCGTTGAGCATCTTGTGCACCGCCAGCGGCTTGACGGCGACCACGCCGGGCAGCGTGGCAAGCGCGGCGAGGCGGCTCGGGTCGGCCTGCACCTTGATGCCGTTGATGGCGTTCTGGAAGCGGGCCAGCACCGTGCCGCCGTTGGCCTCGATGAGCGGGATCAGCGCCTCCTGCTGCGCCGAGAGCGCGCTCTCGACCGAGACCTTGTCGCCGGCCGAGATGGCCTTGTGCGGGGCGTTCTTGCGCACCACCGCCACCGGATCGCCCGCGAGCTTCAGCACCACCGTCAGCGGCTGCTCGAACTTCGGCGCCCGGGCGAGCTTCAGGCTGCTGTCGCCCCGCGGCGCGATGCGGGTCAGGTGCACCATCCGGGCGGGCTTGCCGGCCGCCTGGAGATCGTCTGCCGAGGAGTCGGAGGCGACCTTTGCAGAGCAGGCGGTGAGCAAGGCGAAGGCGGCGAACAGCGAGCGCGACTGGATGGCCATGCAGGCTCCGGTGAAAGGTCGCGCGGTATGTCCCTGCCGCGCCCCTGCCGTCCATCGGTCAACCTGCGGTCACAGCTGGAGCAGGCCGAGCTTGAGGCCCTTGACCACCGCCTCGACGTGGCTGCGGACGCCGAGCTTTCGGTAGATGTGCCCGAGCTGGGTCCGCACCGTCCGGCGGTCGAGCGCGACGACGCGGCCGGCCTCTTCGTTGGAGAGGCCGCGGGCGATCATCTGGAGGATCTCCAGCTCCACCGGCGTCAGGTCCGGCACGCTGGGCTTGCGCGGCTCCTGCACTCCCTTGAAGTAGGCCCAGAACCGCCGGGCCAGCCGCGGCTCGATGACAGTGCCGCCCTGCTCCACCTCGACGATGGCCTCGATGAGCCGGCCCGCCCCGGCGCCCTTGACCAGGTAGCCGCTGGCGCCCGCGCGCATGGCGTCGAAGACGTGCTGCTCGTCGTCGGACGAGGTCAGGACCAGCACCTCGAGATCGGCTTGGGCCTTGAGCGCGCGGGTGGTCTCGATGCCGGAGGCGAGGGGCAGCTCCAGATCCATCAGCACCACCCGGGGCGCCGCCTCCGGCACCAGGCGCAGCGCCTCTTCGCCCGAAGTGGCCGTGCCGACCAGCCGCACCTCCTCGCGCCCGGAGAGCAGCTTGCGCAGCGCCTTCAGGGTCGGCCCGTTGTCCTCGACTGCAAAGACCGGAATCGGCACGCAGACAACTCTTGCACGGAGCCGCGCTCAGGGGGATGATCGATCGTCCGACACCATGGCGATCCCGAAATCGCCCGCCGACTCCGTCCAGGATGTCTTGCGGGATCCCGAGCTGCAGCGCCTCCTCACCAACCCCGAGCACCAGGGCCTCGAGCTGGCGCACAGCCGGCAGATCTACACCAACCGCTCCTTGAAGATGGAGGACATCACCATCGTCGGCTTCGACATGGACTACACCCTCGCCGTCTACTCGATGCGGCAGATCGAGGAGCTGGCCTTCCACATGACGCTGGAGCGGCTGGTGCAGAAGCGCGGCTATCCGGCGTACCTCGAAGGCCTCAAGTACGACCACGAGTTCGTCATCCGCGGGCTGGTGGTGGACAAGGACTTCGGCAACATCTTCAAGATGGATCGGCACAACCACGTCGGCCGTTGCTACCACGGGCGCCGCGCGCTCAGCCTCGACGAGCGGCGCGCCCTCTACCAGACCAACGAGAAGATCCGCCTCAGCCTGCCGCGCTTCGCCTGGATCGACACCCTCTTCTCGCTCCCCGAGGCGTGCCTCTACGCGGAGATCATCGAGACGCTCGAGCGCCGCTGGCCCGTGTCAGAGCAAGGCGCAGAGCCCTACGGCAAGGTCGACTACCACAAGCTCTACGACGACGTGCGCGAGAGCATCGACGAGGTCCACCGCGACGGCTCGCTGAAGACCGAGCTGAAGAAGGACCTCGCCCGCTTCCTGGTGCAGGACCCGGAGCTGGCGCCGGCGCTGCACAAGCTGCGCTCGGGCGGCAAGAAGATCTTTTTGCTCACCAACTCGCTCTGGGACTACACCGACGCGGTGATGACTTATCTGCTCGACGGCGTCTTGCCTGAGTATCCCTCGTGGCGCGGATACTTCGATTTGGTGGTGGTGGGCGCCCAGAAGCCGTCCTTCTTCGCCGAGCACCGGCCGTTCAGCGAGCTCAACCCCGACGGCTCGGTCTTGCGCCCGCAGGCCGAGGCGCTGGAGCGCGGCAAGATCTACGAGGGCGGCAACCTGTTCGATTTCGAGCGCCTCTCCGGCCACTCGGGCGAGGGCGTGCTCTACGTCGGCGATCACATCTACGGCGACATCATCCGCAACCGGAAGTCCTCGCTCTGGCGCACCTGCTTCATCGTCCAGGAGCTCGAGCGCGAGATCGCCTACGTCGAGGACCACGCCGCAGACGCGCGCAGGCTCGGCCAGCTCGAGGGGATGCGCGCGCGGCTGGACGACCTCATCAACCACCACAAGCTGA
>JANXXR010000519.1 GCA_025350525.1 Deltaproteobacteria bacterium | reverse complement strand
CGTCCGGGTCCTGCGCCAGCTCGCCCGAGTCGGTCTTCCAGCCCGCCGCCGCGAAGATGCCGGCGGGGTTCACCTTGCCGTCTTCGTCGACGCCCGCGAGCTTGCCCTTGTTCGATCCGCCCAGGAAGCGGAGGTTGAACTTCGCAGCGTTGAGCCCCGGACCCGCCTCGCCGTCGTCGTGGCCGATGTACTGGTCGGCTTTGCCCTGCGCCTTGGAGAGGTAGTTGTAGACCATGGCCGCGGAGGCGCGGCCGCACCAGAAGCTGCTGCGCACTTCGGCGGATTTCTGCTGGAGGCGGGGGACGTCGAGCCAGCGGCCCTCGAGGCCTTCCAGGTCGGCAGGCTTCATGTCCGCGGGCTTGCGGACGGTGTCGTCGCACTTGATGCTGGGCATGCTGGAGCTCCCCCCACTACCGGCAACAGAGGCCGGCGAGGGCGCGCCGGGCACAGAAAAGCGGGTGCCGTAGTCTACCCGATTTTGTGGCTGCCTGACGAGGGGGTAAAAGTGCGGGCGTTGGGTCAGTCCGGATTCGGCTGAGCGTTCAAACGTTTGCGAGCGCGACCTGGCTCCAGTGCCTCACAAAAGAAGCGCCGTGCTCGTCCTCGTGACTCAACCGAGGCCCTAAACGAGGGCGAGGACGAGCACGGCTCTCAAGTGAGCGCATTGCGCCTGGTCTAGGTGGTGCGGCTGACCGTGTAGACCGCGATCTCCCGCAGCGCCGCCGCGACGTCGGCCGGCAGCCCCGGAGCCTCCAGCGCGCGCAGGGCCTCGTCGCGCAGGCGCCCGGCCTCGGCGCGGGCGAAGTCGACGGCGCCGGTGCGGCGCAAAATCTCGCGAAGCTGCTCGACGTCCGCCTGCCGATTCCCCAGCCCCGCCCGCAGAATCGCGGCGTCTTCGGGCGACGCCTGCTCCAGCGCGCGGGCCACCAGGAGCGTGCGCTTGCCTTCGCGCAGGTCGCTGGCGTTGGGCTTTCCGGTCACCTCGGGCGCGCCGAAGCTGCCCAGCAGATCGTCCGCGATCTGGAACGCCTGCCCCAAGGGCCGCGCATACGCCGAGAGCGCGTCGAAGATCTGCGCCTGCCCGCCCGCGAGCGCGGCGCCCAGGAGGAGCGGCATTTCGAAGGTGTAGCTGCCGGTCTTGAGCTGCTCGAGCGCCAGGATGCCGCGCGCATCCAAGGGCGCTGAGCGGGGAGCGCGCAGGTCGGCCATCTGCCCCAGCGTCACTTCTTCCAGCGCCAGCGACATGATCTTCGCCGCGTGCCGTTCGCCGCGTCCGGGCAGTCCGTACCCGAGCACCAGCTCGTACGCCCACGCCTGGCAGAGGCTCCCCAGGAGCACGGCGAGGCTGCCACCCAGGTGGTCTCCGCCCAGCGACTTGTGCAGCGTCGGCCCGCCGCGGCGCAGGTCGTCGCCGTCCATGAAGTCGTCGTGGATGAGCAGATAGGCGTGGAGCAGCTCGACGCCGATCGACGCTTCCAGCGCCGCCTCTCCATCGCCGCCCGCCGCGCGGTGGCCGAGGATCACCAGCGCGCCGCGCAGCCGCTTGCCGCCGCGCAGGAGGTAGTCGGAGAGCAGCGCCCGGGCGTCGCTCAGATCGACCGGCAGCTGTTCGAACCGCCGCCTCTTCGTCTCGAGAAAGGCGCGCAGCCGCTCGTCGGCGACCTTGCCGTACTGGAGCAAGAACTCTGGCGGCTTCACGTCACTTCGGCGGAGGCCCCGCGCGCCACCATCTTCGCCAGGATCTCCTGCGCGCGGTGCAGCTTGATCTCGCCCGCCGCGATCAGCGCGCGGGCCACTTCCTCGACGGCGACGCCCTTGGCGCCGGCGCTCACCGCCAGGTTGCGCGCGTGCAGCGCCATGTGGCCCTTCTGGATTCCCACCGTGCCCAGCGCCCGCAGCGCGGCCATGTTCTGCGCCAGCCCGACCGCCGCCATGATGCCCGCGAGCTTCTGCGCGCCCGGGTTGCCCATCATCTTGAGGAGCACCGGGATGAGCGGGTTGGCCTTCACCGCGCCGCCCACCGTGCCCACCTGGATGGGGATCTCGATGCTGCCGTTCAGCGCGCCGGCCTCGACCCACCAGCGGGTCATCGGCTGGTAGCGTCCGTTGCGCGCGCACCAGGCGTGGGCGCCGGCCTCGATGGCGCGCCAGTCGTTGCCGGTGGCCAGCGCGACGGCGTCGACGCCGTTCATCACGCCCTTGTTGTGGGTGCAGGCGCGGTAGGGGTCGGCGTCCGCGAAGTCGGAGGCCTCGGAGATGCCCAGCGCCACCTCGGCGCCCGAGAAGCCGAAGTCGGCCAGCGCCTCGAAGGGGATGCGGCACGACGCCCGCGCGAGGCGCAGGTCGGCGAGGTTGGAGAGGATGCGCAGCCGGACGCGGCCGCCGGAGAGGCGCTCGATGAAGGGCGCCACCCCTTCGCACATGGTGTTGATGAGGTTCGCGCCCATGGCGTCCTGGGTGTCGACCACGAGGTGGACGACCGCGTGCGTCTCGGCCCCGACCTTGAGGAGCCGCACCTCGACGTCCTTGGCCCCGCCGCCGCGCGCCTTCATGGCCGGATGGAGGGCGTTGGCGATGGCGAGGATCTGCTCCTTCTCGCGCAGGATGGCGGCGCGGGCCGCCTCGGGGTTGGCAAGCTCGGTGACCTGCACCTGGCCGATCATCAGCGGCGCATCGGAGTCGGCCTTGAAGCCGCCGCCCTCGCGCGCGATCTTGGCCGCGAGCGAGACCGCGGCGATGACCGAGGGCTCCTCGACCGCCATGGGGATGAGGATGTCCTCGCCGTTGATCTGGAAGTTCAGCCCGACTCCGACCGGCAGCCCCAGCACGCCGACGGCGTTTTCGATCATGGCGTCGGCGTTGGCGAGGGGAAGGGTGGAGCTCTCGCCGAGTCCGTCGAGGTCCCGATGATCCAGGGCCTCGGCCAGCCGGCGCAGACGCTCCGCCATCTTCATTTTGTAGAAGCCCGGGAGCCTGCTGGTCGAACTCATGCGTTGACCTCCGCCTGCACGAACAGCGTAACTTTGCCGCCCCCCGGTGACAAACCAGAAACGTCCAAAACGCTCAACGTACTTATGATGCGAGCCGCGGCTGGGCGGTTCAAGGCGAACTGCCCGCGATTGAAGTGTGTATCGGCTACATGAAAGGAGCGTACGGCGCAGATGAAGTTTTCGGGAAGACGGCGCCGATGTCTACTTTGCCGCGTCGACGGCGCGGGCGGGCTCGGCCCGGGCGGGCTCGGCCCGGGCGGTGTCGGGCGGGTCGCGGCGCAGGCCGAAGAAGAGCGTCTTGTTGCCGCGGCGGACGTAGAGCCGCGACACCGCTGCCGAGGGCAGCGACCCGATCGCCTTGCGCCAGGCCGCCTTGTCGGGCACGCCGCTGCCGTCCACTTCCAGCAGCAGATCGCCTTGGCGAACGCCTGCCCGGTACGCCGGGCTGCGCAGGTCGATCGAGGCCACCCGCACGCCGCGGCCGTGATCGCCGTCGTCGGTGGGCGGCTCCTCGATGGCGAAGCCGAAAGGCTCCTGATCGTGCCGCATCGCCAGCGGTGCCCGCGACGGCTTCCAAGACGAGCCCGGCTTCTCGGCCAGCACCACCGACGCCTCCACGGCGCGGCCGTTGCGCCACACGCCCAGCTTCACCTTGCGTCCGGGCGTGGTGCTCGCCGTCAGCCAGCGCATCCGGTAGCTCTCGACCAGGGGCTCGCCGTCGTAGCTCGTGACCACGTCGCCAGGGCGCAGGCCGGCGCGCGCGCCCGGGCCGTCGTCGGCCACTTCGGTGACGAGGACGCCCTTGCCGCCGGGCACCCCGAACGACTCGGCCAATTCCGGCGACATCGCCTCCTGAACGCTGACGCCCATGTAGCTGCGGGTGACGTGACCCTTGGCGAAGAGGTGCGGGCCGACGTCTTTCAACTGCGCGATGGGGATGGCGAAGCCGATGCCCTGCCCCGAGGGATTGACGGCGGCGTTGATGCCGATGACCGCGCCGTGGGCGTCGAGCAGCGGGCCGCCCGAGTTGCCGGGGTTGATGGCGGCGTCGGTCTGGATGAAGTCGTAGTAGCCGGGGCGCCCGCTCGGGTTGACGTCGCGGCGCCCCTTGAACGAGACGATGCCGGTGGTCACCGAGCGCGAGAGGCCGAAGGGGTTGCCGATGGCCACCACCCACTCGCCGACCTCGAGCTTCTCGCTCTCGCCGATGGGCAGCACCGGGAAGGGCGCGCTGCCCTCGATCTTGAGCAGCGCCAGGTCGGTGGCGTCGTCCTCGCCCAGTAGCGTGCCGCGGTAGACGCGCTCCTCCTCGCCCACCTGGACGGCGATGTCGGTCGCGCCCTCGACCACGTGCATGTTGGTGACCACCAGGCCGTCGCTGCGGATGAAGAAGCCGGTGCCGATGCCGCGCACGGGCGTCTCTCCCGGCGTGCCGCCCTGTCCGTACATGCGCTCGAGGAAGTCGTGGAAGGGATCGTTGTCGGCGCCCCGCGCGGTGGTGGCGATGATGCCGACCACCGCCGGCATCGAGCTGTGGACCAGCGCCGCGATCGAGGTGGGCGGCGCAGTGAACCGCTCCTTGCCGGCGGGGGCGTCGGTCCAGAGCCTGGGGGCGGCGGCGAGGAGGAGCGCGAGAGCGAGCGTCATGCGGCCGAACGTGGGGACGCCTGCCCGCTTCGGCAACGGCGGACGACCGTTGGTGAACATTGCGGGCCGATGAACGGCGCTTACCGCGCGCTGGCGACCAGGGCCTCCGCGCCGGGGTTGGCCGGGCGGGGCGGCTTTCTGCCGTCGAGGAGCACGCGAAACTCGTACGTCGTCTGGGGTCTCTGCGGCGTGGCGCAGACGACCTCCACGTCGCCCAAAAGCTGGCTGACGACTTTACCGACGCACGAGGGGTCGCCCTCGCCGCGCGCGGCCAGGACCTCGAAGACCGATTGCGCGCCGGCGGGCTTCCACGACATGGCGGCGGCGATGGCCTTCTTCGCGTCGGTGGCGTCGAAGCGGCCCTGCAGCCAGGAGAGGGTGAAGGCGAGCAAGGCGATCATCGCCACGGCGATGGGCCAGCGCTTGCGGGGGATGCCGGCGAGGTCGGTCACGCAGCGACCGCTCCTATCACGGGATTCAGCGGGAAGGGATTCAGCGGGAAGGGATTCAGCGGGCGTGCGCGACCAGATCGTCGAGCGCCGCGCGGTCTGTCTGGCCCAGCTTCTCCTTGGGCGGCTGCGCGACGATGCCCTCGCGGCTGATGCGATGGGCGGGCTGCGCCGCGGCGGCCTGCGCCTTGCGCGAGACGTGCCGCGGGGAATGTGCGGGCGCGCCGTCGGTTGGCTGGGCAGCCGGAGAGGTGTTGCGATGCGAGAGCGAGGCGAGGAAATCCCAGCTCGCCCGCAGGCCGTGCGCAGTCTCCCGCGCCACCGCCCTGGGGATGCCGTGCGCCTGCGCGCGCTGCCAGAAGCTGCGCCCCTGCAGCGGGACGAAGAGCGCGGCGGTCAGCGCCGTCCCGAGCACCAGGAAGATGAGGAAGGCCTTCATGCGGACTGGACGCTGCCACGCCGAGCGCCGCCCGGCCATTTTTCGGACGGCTTGACGCAGGAGCGCCTCGCCCGCATGGTACGCAGCCGATGACCGAGCGCGTTCTCTCGCAGCGCAGCGATGCCTGGATCTGGGTGCTGGTGATCGCGGCCACCTGCAGCGTGATCGCGCTTGCGGTGGTGCAGGGCCGCCATCCGCAGCAGCAGCTGAACGGAAAGCCGGCGCCCACCGTGGCGCTGCCGCTCCTGGGCGGCGGGCGGTCGTCCATCCAGCAGGGCAAGGTGACGCTGGTGGATTTCTGGGCCACTTGGTGCGCCCCCTGCCGGGCCTCGATGCCCCGCGTGCAGAAGTTGTATACTGAGTATAAATCCAATGGCGTCGAGCTCTTCTCGGTGGACACCGACGACGCCTCGCCCGACCGCGAGCCGCAGGTCCGTGAGTTCCTCCTCCAGAACGGGCTCACCTTCCCGGTGGTCCTCGACGACGGCAGCGCCGAGCGGGCCTTCTCCGTCGCCAGCCTGCCGACGCTGCTGCTCCTCGACCGCGAGGGCAAGGTGGCCTGGAGTCACATTGGCGCGCTGACGGCCTCGCGCGAGGGCGACCTCCGGGTGGCGCTCAACCAGGCGTTGGGACGCTGACCGCCTCGGTCATGCCCATGGCGTGGAAGCCCTTGTCCACGTAGACGGTGGCGCCGGTGATGCCGGTGGCGAGCGGGCTGCAGAGGAAGGCGGCGACGTTGGCCACCTCGCCCGCCTTCAATTCCTCAGCCAGCGGCGAGTGCTCGGCGTAGTGCTTCACCATCCGCTCGATCAGCCCGATGGCGCTCGCCGCCCGCGACGCCAGCGGCCCGGCGGAGATGGTGTTGACGCGGATGCCGTGCTTGCGCCCCGCCTCGTAGGCGAGCAGGCGCGTGTCGCTCTCCAGCGCGGCCTTGGCCGACGACATTCCGCCGCCGTAGCCCGGCACCGCCCGCTCGCTGGCGAGATAGGTGAGCGAGATCGCCGAGGCGCCTTCCCGGAGCACCGGCACCAGCCGCGCGATCATGCTGGTCAGCGAGTAGGCGCTGACGCCGATGGCGGCGAGGTAGCCCGCGCGCGAGGTCTCGAGCAGCGGCTTCTTCACCTCCGGCCCGTTGGCGAGCGAGTGGACGACGATGTCGAGCGACTGCGCGCCGAAGTCGCGCTGGATGGCGTCGGCGAGGCCCTGGATGGAGAAGTCGCCGCGCTCGTTGTAGCGCTTGTTGGTGCGGATCTCTTCGGGGACGTCGGCGAGCGTGTCCCAGCTTGCGTCGAGCGGGTAGATCTTCTCGAACTCGAGGGTGCGCCCGGCCTGCAGCTTGCGGGACTCGTCGAGCTTTCCGCGCCGCAGCAGCGTCTCGAAGATGTTCAGCGCAGGCGGCCAGGTGCCGACGCAGACGCTGGCGCCCGCCTCGGCCAGCGCCTTGGCGATGGCGAAGCCGTACCCCGCGTCGTCGGCGACGCCCGCCACCAGCGCGCGCTTTCCGGTCAGATCGATTGCGAGCATGCGGCTCGTATCGCGCGCCGCCGCGAGCTTTGCAAGTCTAGCGGAAGTCGGGGAGGCGCAGGGCGTAGCGGCGGGCCCAGCGGTGCACCTGCATGCGGGCCTTTCCCAGCACGCGGGCCACGGCGGCGACGTTGCCGCGGTGCTCGCGCAAGAGGACGATCACCTCCTCGCGGTGGCGCGCCTCCTCGGCAGAGAGCGTGCGCGGCGGGGCGGAGGGCCCTTCGGCGACCAGATCGCGCAAGTCGGGCGGCGCGCCGTCCGCGTCCTCGGCGGCCTCGCGCACCGCCGGGGGAAGGTGCTGCAGGTCGATGCATCCGTCCGGCGCCAGGACCAGCGCCGACTCGAGGGCCTTCTCCAGCTCGCGGACGTTCATGGGAAAGCGGTGGCGCAGGAGCGCGCGGGCGGCTTCGCAGGAGAGGGTGACGCGGGCGGCGCGCTGGGGAGCGAGCTTGCGCAGGAGCGCCGCGACCAGGAGCCCGAGATCCTCGCGGCGCCAGCGCAGTGGCGGCAAGAGGACGGTGAAGCCCGACAGGCGCGCGAAGAGATCGGCGCGGAAGCGGCCCGCGGCCACCGCGGCTTCGAGATCGACGTGCGTCGCCGCCAGCACCCGACGACCAGCACCTGCTTCTCCTGAAGGACGCGCAGGAGGGCGGCCTGCGCGGCGGCGGGGAGATCGCCGATCTCATCGAGGAAGAGCGTCCCGCCCTCGGCGGCGCGGACCAGGCCGGGCCGGCTCTCGAGCGCGCCGGAGAAGGCGCCCTTGCGGTGGCCGAAGAGCTCGGTCTCGAT
>JANXXR010000512.1 GCA_025350525.1 Deltaproteobacteria bacterium | reverse complement strand
CGTACTCGAAGTCGCTGACCGCGCGCAGCCCGCGCAGCACGGCGTTGATGCCCTCCTGCTCGGCGAACTTGACGAGCAGGCCCTCGAAGACCTTGACGGTCACGCGCGGCTCGCCGTCGACGGCCTCGCGCAGGAGGTCGGCGCGCTCCTCGACGGTGAAGAGCGCGTCCTTGGCGGGGTTGCGCAAGATCGCAACGGTGAGTCCGTCGAACATCTTCAGCCCGCGGTGGATGATGCTGAGGTGACCGTTGGTGGGCGGGTCGAAGGAGCCGGGGTAGAGGGCGATCCGGTTCACGGTGCGCGCATCCTGCGGGAGACGGGCGCGCAGGTCAATTGTCGTCTGGCCAACGGGGTGGCGTGCGGCCGGCCGCATGGATGACCACCTTCCGCGGACATGCGCTTCACACCTTGGATGACGACAGCGTTGTTGATGTTCGGATGCGCGCAATCCTCCGGCCACGGCGAGGAGGTGGTGCTGGCTTCGGCGGGGTCCGGCTCCGACGCGGGCACGCCAGCGGCATCTGCGCCCGCGAACCCTGCCCCGGCGACCTCTGGCCCGGCAGACGGCGGGACGCCGGATGCTGCTGTCGACGCGGGCGGAAGCACGGCGGGAGGCGGCGCAACGGGCACCGCCGACGCCGGACCGCCGCCCGGACCGTGCAATCCTTCCATTGACGCGGCGGCCGGGACCACGGTCGCCGACGACGGAGCCTGTCCGGGGATCCTGCCCGCGCGGCCCTCCTGCGCCGCCGACCTCATCCTCTGCACCGGCGTCTCCTCCTCCACCACCGGCAGCCTGCACGGCACCTACGCGGCGGCGGCGGAGGGCGACGGCACCGGCGGCCTCGCGCTCGCCTGCGGCAACTCCGATGTCGGCCCCAGCCGCTTCTTCAGCCTCTACCTGCCCATGCCCTCGGGCTTCGTCTCGAAGAGCTTCCTCGGCTACGCCGCCTGGTCGACGCACGACGGCTTCATCACCGTCGGCACTTCGCCCGCCGTCGCCGCCTACGTCTTCCGCGCCCAGGACGGCAGCGAGCTTGCGAGCGTGGCGGCCGGGGGACAGATCTTCGCCGGCGAGCGCAGCATCGTGGTCGTGCGCGTCGCCCAGCAGGGCAGCGACGCCCTGATCGCAGCCCAGGGCTACCGCGCCGACGGCACTCCGCTCGGCGACGTGCAGCCGGTGGCGGCGCTGGCCGGCGTTCGCGCCTCTGAAATCATGCTCGGCGGCGCAGCCGAGCCTTCCGGAAAGACGCTGGCCATCTGGCAGGTCTACGGACAATCGGGAGCCTGGGCGCGCTGGATCGCCGCCGACGGCACCGCGCTTACGGGCGCCTTCGCCATCGCCGGCTGGCTGGACCACGTGCCCGACGCGGCAGCGCTGGCCGGAGGAGGAATCGCTCTTCCCGCGCTCCCCGGCTCGGGGGCGGCGTGGCGCTCGGTCATCGCCTCCGGAGCGACCGCGGAACAGCCCGCTCCCGCCTGGCTCGCGAGCCGCGGCGCCTTCGCGCTCTTCCCCGGCGGCAGGGCCATGCTCTTCGGCGCAGAAGTCCTGGCTGCGGGCGGCACCCTCTGTGGAACGCTCGACCTCGGCGCTCCGGTCGTCGGCATCGGCAGGGACGGCACCACCGTGACCGCGCGCGACCAGAAGACCTTCCGCATCTATCCGCAGCTCCTACGCTGAGATCACCAGCACCTTGGTGTCTCCGTAGCGGCGCTCGTCGGCGAGCCGCAAGCCCTCTGGACAGAGGGGCGCGTCCTCGCGGCGATCCATCTCCAGCACCACCCGCCCGCCGGGCGCGAGGAGATGGTTTGAGCTCAAACCATCGAGGACAGCTTGTGCCGCCCGCAGCGCGTAGGGCGGGTCGGAGAAGACCAGGTCGAAGGGACCGCGCAGCCGCGCGAAGGCGGCCGGCAGCGTGCCCTGGACCACCGTGCAGCGCGCCTCGTACTTGAGGTCGGCGAGGTTGCCGTAGATGACGCCGCAGGCGCGGGCGTCGCTCTCCACCAGCGTGGCGCGGACCGCGCCGCGCGAGAGCGCCTCCAGCCCCAGCGCGCCGGTGCCGGCGTAGAGATCGAGCACGGCGAGCCCATCCATCCGCTGCCCGAGCAGGTCGAAGAGGCTCTGGCGCACGCGGTCCGAGGTGGGGCGCGTCGAGTCGCCGGGAACGGAGCGCAGCGTGCGGCCGCGCGACTCTCCGCCGACGATGCGCAAGGCTAGCCATCCTTCTCGTGCAGCGCCGCCAGCGCGGAGATGAGCCGCGTGCCCGTGCCCGCGGCGCCCACCCTGGAATAGAGATCCTGCGCGGCGAAGCAACAGAGCGCCTCCAGCTTGTCGGCGGCGGCGGCGGGCAGGTCGCGCAGCAGCCGCTGGTGGCGCGCCGCCGACTGCTCGAGGGTGGCGCCCTTCTCGCTGGCCCAGCTCTCCAGCGTGGCCCAGAGCTCGGGGGGCGCCGACTTGCGCAGCGCGTGGAGGAAGGGCCCGGCCGCCACCAGCTCCTGTATGCCGATGGCAGACAGGCGCGAGGCGAGGGCCTCGGTGGCCGAGGAGAGCGCCGTGCCGGAGAGGCCGAGCTTTTCGGCGTCGTCCTCGAGGCCGGTGATGCGGACCGCGCTGGGCGTGGCCCCGCGCGACTTGAGCTGCAGCGCCAGCTCGGCCGCGGCCGCCGCTCCGCCCAGCGCGACGACCTCGAGCCCCAACTCCATCTGGCAGACCGCGGTGGCCGCCAGCGCCGCGTCGCGCGAGTCTGCCTGCGAGTCGGTGGCGGCCAGCGCCACGCCGGTGAAGCCCGCCTCGATCTCGCGCTGCACCCGCTCCGGATCGGGGACCGAGCTTCCGGCGCGCGGCGGATCCTTGAGCAGCGCCATCGGTCCGCGGAAGCGGATCTCGGCCGCCGCCTTGAAAGCCGCCTCCGCGAAGGACGCGTCGTCGCGCGCTTCTTCGGGGCCCTTCTCCTCCGCGGCGCCGCTGGGGCGGACCAGGAGCAGCGGCGCGTCGGCATCGCGCGCGGCGCGGGCAAAGCCGGCCATGGCCGCGGGCGACGGCGCGGAGAAGGCCACCAGCAGCACCTTCTCGCGGGCGGCGGCGGCGAGCAGGTCCCGCATGCTCAGGACCAGAAGCTCGCGCCCGGCGAGCCGCGAGACCGCGGTGGACGGCCGCCGCGACCACG
>JANXXR010000506.1 GCA_025350525.1 Deltaproteobacteria bacterium | reverse complement strand
CGACCCCGCCAGCGCCAGCGCCCCGTTCGTGGCCACGCTGGTCGACGTGACCGGCCTGATCATCTACTTCACGACCGCCAGCCTGATCATGCGCGGCACTCTCCTGTAGCCTGAGCCGGCCTGAAGTCGTGACGCCGCGCGTGTTGACTTCGCGCCCGCCAGCGGGTCTTGTGCGGCGCCCTCCACACCCTCCGGGAGTTTTCATGACACGTTACCTGCTCGTCCTGGCCGCGCTGCTGGCGCCGGTCACCGTTCGTGCCGACGACTCTTCCAGCGACGTCCCCAACCACCTCAACGAAGCCACCGTCGTGCAGCTGCAGGCGATGATGGCCAAAGGCGAGCTCACCTCGGTGCGGCTGACGAAATACTATATCGCGCGCATCAACGCCCTCGACCAGAACGGCCCCGCCGTCAACTCCGTCATCGAGCTGAACCCCGACGCGCTCTCGATCGCGCGCGAGATGGACGAGCTTCGCCGCCAGGGCAAGGTGCGGGGGCCGCTGCACGGCCTGCCGGTGCTGGTCAAGGACAACATCGACACCGGCGACCGGATGCAGACCACCGCGGGCTCGTTCGCGCTGGCGGGCCGGCCGGCGCTCCGCGATTCGACGGTCGCCGCCAACCTGCGTGCAGGCGGCGCCGTCATTCTCGGCAAGACCAATTTGTCCGAGTGGGCGAACTTCCGCTCCTTCGAGTCCTTCAGCGGCTGGTCCGGGCGCGGCGGGCAGACCCACAACGCGTACTTCATGGACCACAATCCCTGCGGCTCGAGCTCCGGCTCGGGCGCGGCGGCCTCGGCTAACTTCGCCGCCGTGTCGTTCGGCAGCGAGACCGACGGCAGCATCGTCTGCCCCGGCAACGCCAACGGCGTCGCCGCCATCAAGCCGACCGTGGGGCTCACCAGCCGCGCGGGCGTGGTCCCCATCTCGCACACCCAGGACACGGTCGGTCCGCACGCGCGCACCGTGGCTGACGCTGCTGCCGCGCTCGGCGTGGCCCAGAGCCGCACCTTCGACGGGCGCGACGCGGCCACCGGCGACGTTCCGCTCGGCTGGCAGGGCACCGGCAAGACGCGGCCGAAGATCCCCTCCGACTACACCCAGTTCCTCAACAAGAACGGCCTCAAGGGCGCGCGCATCGGCATCACGCGCGCCGGGCTGGGCGGCTTCGCGGGCAACACCACGCCCAAGTCGGTGACCGACGCCATCGAGGCTTCCTTCCAGGCGCTGACCGACGCGGGCGCGACGGTCATCGACCTGGACAAGGCAAAGGTGAACATCGGGTCGTCGGGAGGCGAGCTGCTGATCCTGCTATACGAATTCCGCGCCGACCTGAAAAAGTACTTCGCCACCCGCCAGGGAGTGCCGGTGGCCGGCGGGTCGCTGGACAGCGCCATCGCCTTCAACAACGCCAACGCCAAGGTGGAGATGCCGTTCTTCAACCAGGACATCTTCCTCGAGGCGGCGTTGCTGGCGCCGGGCGCCGACGATCCGCAGAGCGGAGATCCGCTGGGTCTCGGCATCGACTTCGGCGGCCTGACCTACAACCAGGCGCTCGCCATGGATCACCAGGCCGGAGTCGACTTCGACAAGGCGCTGAGCAGCAACAACCTCGATGCCATCGCCACGGCGACCGACAACCCGGCCTGGGCCACCGACTTCATCTACGGCGACCACTTCCTCTTCGGCACTTCCGGCATCGCGGCGGGTCCCGGCTATCCCATCGTGCAGGTCCCGGCGGGCAACGTCTTCGGCGTGCCGCTGGGCATCAGCTTCTTCGGCACCGCCTTCAGCGAGCCGACCCTGATCAAGCTCGCGTCGGGCTACGAGGCGGCCACGCAGGCGCGGGCCAAGAACCTGCCGCAGCTCTTGCAGCACATCCCGGACAGCCCGCTGCCCGAGCCCGATCTGGCGATCCCCGGCCACGGGAACGACGGTCACCGCTCGGCGACCGTGCGCAAGCCCACGCAGAAGGAACAGCACCACCTCTAGGACGCCGGGTGCTGCGCCCTCGGCGGATGAAATTCGTCGAGGGCGCCGCTGTCGTTCGATCGACCGCATGGCCTGACGGGCTCACGTCTCCTTGCGGGAGATCTCCTTCAAGAACCAGCGCGCCTTCTGGTGGACCTGCACCAAGCGGGTGAAGAGGTCGGCGGTGCCGATGTCGCCGTCCTTGGTGGCGAGGTCGGCGTCGTCGTGCATCGCCTTGATCACCTTGTCGTGCGAGGCGATGGCCTCTTCGACCATCTGCTTGACGCTGCGGTCGCCCGACGACGGCGACACCAGCGAGGCCGGGAGGTATTGCGACGGATCGGCGAGCGGCTTGCCGTCGATCATCAGCGCCCGCTCCGCCAGCTCGTCGACGGAGGCGAGCACCTGGGTGCCGTGCTCTTCGAAGAGGAGGTGGAGGTCGCGGAAGTGCGGCCCGAAGGTGAGCCAATGATATTTTTTATAGTTGAGATACAAAACCAGCGCGCTGGCCTGCTCGCGCTGGAGGGCCGCGACGACGGGAGTGGTTTCCATGTCGAGTCCGATTCACGAAAATCGAGAACGATTCTCGAAAAGCAGGCTTCAGGCCTGCGGCGGCTTGACGTACTCGAAGTCGATCGGCATCCCGTTGATGCCCTTGGGCGGCGGCGCGATCCAGTTGGCCATCTTGCCGCGCTCGGTGACCGGGTGCATCAGCGACTTCACGAAAATGCGGTCCTCCGCCGTCGGCAGCCACGCGCCCTCATGCGCCTTGAACTCCGCCTCGCTGATCATCCGCCCGTCCGGGTCGAACGACAGCCCGGCACAGGGTCCGACGCCCCGGTGGAAGCGCCGGTGCGGCAGCCGCAGCGTCATTCCGCTCACGCCCGCCTTCACCAGCGTCTTGTTCCAGCGATCGACCGCGCGCTGGCAGTCCTTGACGTACTCGTCGCGCAGCACCTCGTTCATGGCGTTGCGCAGCGGCACTTCCTGGGCGACGAGCTTGCCGCCCTCGGGCATCTCCATGCGGTAGTTCACGCCCATGGCCTTGTGCTCGTCGAGCGTGTCCTCGCGGAAGCGGCCCTTCAGCCCGGCCGCGAAGAAGTCGGCCGCGTTCGACGAGACCTCTCCGCCGAAGAGATCGAGCGAGAGCGTGAACCAGAGGTTGATGTACTTCTGGATGAGGACAAACGGAACCGCGCCTTCCTTGGCCGGATCCTTTCCGGCCGCCATCAACTCGGCGCAGCGCTGCACGATGCGGTCGACGCCGGTCTCGCCGACGAAGAGGTGGTGCGCCTCCTCGGTGAGCATGAAGCGGGTGGTGCGCGCCAGCGGATCGAAGCCGCTCTGCGCCAGCGCCGCCAGCTGGTACTTGCCGTCGCGGTCGGTGAACATAGTGAACATGAAGAAGCTGAGCCAGTCGTCGATGGGCTCGTTGAAGGCATTCAAGATGCGCGGCTTGTCGGAAGAGCCGCTGCGGCGCTGGAGCAACTCGTCGGCCTCCTCGCGTCCGTCGCGCCCGAAGAAGCGATGGAGCAGATAGACCATGGCCCAGAGGTGGCGGCCCTCCTCGACGTTGACCTGGAAGAGGTTGCGCAGGTCGTACATCGAGGGGCAGGTCTTGCCCAGCTGCCGCTGCTGCTCCACCGAGGCGGGCTCGGTGTCGGCCTGGGTGACGATGATGCGGCGCAGGGCATTCCGATGCTCGCCGGGCACTTCGTCCCAGACGGGCTCGCCCATCACGTCGCCGAAGCCGATCTTGCGCTCGCCGTCGCGGGGCTCGAGGAAGATGCCCCAGCGGTACTCTGGCATCTTGACGAAGTCGAAGTGCGCCCAGCCGTTGGCTTCCACCGAGATGGCGGTGCGCAAGTACACTTGATGCGACTGGAAGCCGTCGGGGCCGACCTCGTTCCACCACTGGAGGAAGTTTGGCTGCCACTGCTCCAACGCCCGCTGCAGGCGGCGGTCGGAGGAGAGGTCGACGTTGTTGGGAATCGTCTCGAGTGTCTGTGCCATGTCTCTTTCCTGAGGACTGAAGCCCTGAGGCCTCGGGCCGCCGCTATGTCCTTCTGAAGTCGAACTTCGGCCGCTCCGGCTTCCCGTACATCGTCAGCGCGCCCGACTCGCCGGTCGCGTTCGGCCGGATGAAGATCCAGTTCTGCCAGGCGGAGAGCCGCCCGAAGATCTTGGTCGCCAGCGTCTCCGGCCCGGCGAAGCGGTAGTTCTGCTCGAGGCCGGTGAGCGCGTCGGGGCTGAGCGAGACGCGCTCCTCCACGGCGACGCGCAGCTCCTCCTCGAAGTCGATGTCGTCGGCGAAGACGGTGGCGAGGCCCAGCTTGTTGGCGGCGCCCGCGTCGAGCGCTCCTTCGCGGGCGGCGGCGAGAATTTTCTGCGCCTGCTCCGGCTGCGCGAGGAAGCGGGTCTGCAGTCGCGAGAGGCCGTTCCAGCCGGGCAGGGCGCCGTTGCTGAGTGCGCCCGGCCACACCGCCACGCCGTCGCCGTCGAGGAAGTACTGGCGATCGCAGGCGACCAGGAGCTCGAAGAGTGGGCCGCTGAAGCAGCTCTTCGCATCGACGACGGCGAAGAAGCTGCGCGCCGTCACGTCGAAGCGCCGCAGCGTGCGCGCGAGGTTGAGGCGCACCTCGCGGATGAACCAGGAGTCGCCCAAAAGCGCCTCGCCCATCTGGTGCGCAATCTGGCGATCTCCCTCGGTGCGCACCAGGACGAGGCCGACGTTCTCGTGCTCGAAGCGCAGCTTCAGGAGGGCGTGGTCGAGCTCGCGCGCCATCCGCAGCGCATAGGTGCCCGCCTCCTCCTTGATCTCCGCGCTGGTGGGCCCCTTCACGGTCAGCTCCGCCGTGCGCGACTTCTCGTCGACGGTCAGCGCGACGTGGCGATAGCTCTCGATGGCGTCGAGCGCGACGCCCTTCTTGCCCCGCGCGATGGCCGGCGCCTTGGCCGCGAGGTCGCGGGCCCGCTGCGCGATCGTGTCGGCGAACTTGCTGCGCGGCACCACCGCGTCCACCAGGCCCCAATCGACTGCGCGCTTGCCCTTGACGCCCTCGGCGAGAGTGGAGAAGGCGTCGGCGAGATCGCGCCGGACGTGGCGCTTGTCCACCACCCGGGTGAGACCGCCGGTGCCGGGCAGCACGCCGAGCAGCGGCACCTCGGGGAGCGACACCGTGCTGCTGCCGTCCTCGACCAGCACGATCTCGTCGCAGGCCAGCGCCAGTTCGTAGCCGCCGCCCGCGGTGGCGCCGTTGCAGGCGGCCAGGAACTTGAGACCGCTGTGCTGCGAGGCGTCCTCGAGGGCGAGGCGCGTCTCGTTGGTGTACTTGCAGAAGTTGACCTTGAAGGGGTGCGTGGAGGCGGCCAGCATGTAGATGTTGGCGCCAGCGCAGAAGATCTTCTCGTGCCCGCTGGTGATGACGCAAGCCTTCACTTGCGGGTGCTCGAAGCGCAGCCGCTGCACGGCGTCGGCGAGCTCGATGTCCACCGAGAGGTCGTAGGAGTTGGACTTGAGCTCCAGCTCGGTGCTCTGCCCGCCGAAGGGCTGCACCTTCATGATCAGCCGCGCCACCTCGCCCTCGACCTGCAGGCTCCAGTGGCGGTAGCGCGAAGGGTGGACGTCGAAGACGACCTTGGGCGCAGGGGCGGGTGTGTCCATCGTGCTCGAGAAGCTAGCACGCACTATATTGCTTGTCAACGACAACGTCATGCAGTATATTGCATGACGAATGAAGACGGAGCGCGATACCCTTCTGTCGTCGATTGGACTCGCCGTCCGCCGCCTGCGCGACGGGCGCGGGCTCACCCGTCGCCAGCTGGCCAAGAAGAGCGGCGTCTCCGAGCGCTTCCTCGCCGACCTCGAGAGCGGCGTCGGCAACATCTCGGTGGCGCGGCTGCATGAGGTGGCGCGGGCGCTGGGGTCGTCGGCGGCAGAGGTCCTGGTGAGCGCCCAGCCCGAGCGCGAGGACCGCAGGCTGGTGGCGCTGGTCGGGCTGCGCGGGGCGGGCAAGAGCACCATCGGCAAGGCGCTGGGGGCGCGGCTCAAGATCCCCTTCGTCGAGCTGGATGCGCTGGTAGAGAAGCAGGCGGGCCTCTCGCTCAGCGCCCTCTTCTCGCTGCACGGCGAGGCGTATTACCGCAGGCTGGCGCGCGAGGTGATGACGCGCTTTCTCTCCGAGAGCGACGCCGCGGTGATGGCGACGGGCGGTGGCATCGTCACCGACCGCGAGGCCTTCAAGCTGCTGGCCCGGCGCGCCCGCACCGTCTGGCTGCAGGCGACGCCCGAGGACCACTGGAAGCGCGTGCTGGAGCAGGGCGACGTGCGGCCCGGCGCGGCCAGCCCGCATGCGCAGGAGGAGCTGCGGGCGTTGCTCAAGGCGCGCGAGCCGCTCTACGCGCAGGCGGAGCTGGCGGTGGACACCTCGAAGCTGGGCGTCGCCGGGTCGGTGGACGAGATCGCCCGGCAGCTACGGTGAACGGCGTTCACTTCCTCGCCGCGGCCAGTCGCGCCCGCATCGACCGGCACCTGCGCCTCGTCGCCCGTTACTTGCCGCTAAAGGCCGGAGGGCGGCGCGCGTTGTAGGCCGCGATGCCCTCCTTGGCGTCCGCGCTCTCGAAGAGCCGCTGCTGCAACTCGCGCTCGAGGGCGAGGCCCTGCTCGAGCCCGACCTCCAGGCCGGTGGTGACCGCGCGCTTGATGAAGCCCACCGCCCGCGACGCCTTGGCGGGCGGCACGAAGCGCCGCGCGTACTCGAGCGCCCGCGCCCGGAAGTCCGCCGCTGGCGTATCGACGATGGCGTTGACGAGGCCGAGCGTCTTGGCCTCGGCCACCGAGAAGGTCGCGCCCTCGACCATCAGCTCGATGGCCTTCGATCTCCCCAGCGCCCGCGCCAGCCGCTGCGTACCGCCGGTGCCGGGCAGGACGCCCAAGGCCACTTCAGGCAGGCCCATCTTGCCGGCGTCCGCGCGGGCGATGCGCAGATCGCAGGCGAGCGCGACCTCGAGCCCGCCGCCCACGCAGTGTCCGTTGATGGCGGCGATGACCAGCTTGGGCGTCTGCTCCAGCCGGCAGAGCGTCTCGTTGGCGTGGAGGCAGAAGTTGTACTTGAAATAGGGATTGGCGCCCTCGAGCATCTTGATGTCCGCGCCGGCGCAGAAAAATTCGGGGGCGGGCTTCTTGCCTGCCTCCGCTGCTGCCGGCCGCGCGCCGGTAATGACGATGACGTGCACGCTCTCGTCCATTCGCGCATCGAGGACATGCGCATCGAGCTGCTTCATCATTTCATATGAATAGGTATTCGCAGGCGGCGCAATCAGCTCCAGCACCATCACGCCGTCCTGCTTCGAGGCGTTCACCAAGGGCGTCGTCATGCGGCGCTTTGTACCACCACCTAAAGGTCGAAGCTCACGCCAGCCATGCAGTCGAACTCGCTCTGCTGGTCGGCGTACACCTTCGCGCGCCCTCGATCTGCAACAGCAGTTTGCGCTGGGCCGCGCGTTCGTGGTCCGCCTGATTCCACCGCGGCACCTCCAGCGTCTCCTGAGTCGCGCCACGCTGGCGAGCCAGCTCCACGAGCCGCTCGCGGCAGGCGTCCTCGGCCAGGCCCGCGCCCCATCTTCAGCGTCGCGGCCTCCTGGTTCTTGAGTCCACCCGCCGCCACCAGCTTCAACTGGCCCGCATCACCTCGGCCGGATCCAC
>JANXXR010000481.1 GCA_025350525.1 Deltaproteobacteria bacterium | reverse complement strand
ATCTCGCTGCCGCCGCTGGCCTGGATGGAGCTGCGATCAGCCTTGGTGAAGGCCGCGTCCACGATCGAGCCGCCGCTCGCGCCCACCGCGTGCAGCTGCGGCGTCTGGATGGTGAGGTTGACGCGGTGGTCGCCGTGCCAGTCGCTGTGGCGCTTGAAGCGGACTTCCAGCGCGCCGTCTTCCACCACCGTCTCGACGAGCGCCAGCACTTCCGCGGCGGCCTCGAGGTGGACGGGCTTCTGCGGCCCGACGGTCACCGTCGCGTGCATGCCGGCGGAGATGTGCACCGAGGAGAAGGCCGGCACCGTGCGGTCCTCCGCGTTGGCCAGAGCCGCAGAAGAGACGAGGGTCGCCGCCATCACCAGTGCGCGCATGCAGCCTCCAGGGTTCGCTCCGAAGTGACCCTGCGCGCCGGGCGGTTTCAGCGCCAGCTTCAGAAGGCTTCCTTGATCGAGAGCGCGAGGCCGGTGGACATGTAGCTGTCGGTCGACCAGCCCACGCCGTAGTACGCGTCCACCTGGATCTCGTCGAAGAGGAAGAGCCCGAGGCTGATGCCGCTGGACCCGGCGAGCGACGCCTTCTGCTGCGCATCGTCGCGCGGCAGGTGTCGCCAGACGCCGGTGTCGTTGAAGACGCCGACCTTCACCTTGTCCCGCAAGAGCGAGTAGCGGAACTCGACGCTCCCGCTGCCCACCCGGTGCGTGTACTTCTCGAGGCCGAAGCCGACCCTCAGGTGTTCGGCCAGCGCCAGCTCGTCCACGAAGAAGATGTTGCCACCCTCGCCGGTGGCGTGGGCGCCGGCGCGGAGCTCGTTCCAGCCGAAGAAGAAGATCCAGCGGCCTTGCACATCGAAGCGGAGGAACCCGCTGTCGCTGGACCCGGGCCGGTAGGCGTCGAGCTGGAGCGCCACCGAGTCGCGCAGGTCCTGCCGCAGCTCGCCGGGATTGAAAGTATACTGCGAGTTGAGTCGCAGGAAGCCGCGGCTGGAGACGCGGGGGACCTTGGTGACCTCGGTGGAGAGCGTGGTCCCTGAGGCGGGGACGTCGTCGGTCAGCCAGCGCCGCTGCAGGCCCAGGGTGAAGTAGAGCGCGAACTCCGGGCTCAGCTGCGCCCCCGCGCCCACCGGCACCTCGAGGGTGCCGATCCGGTAGCTCTCGAGCATGAGGTCGCGGCGCTGCAGCGTCCACAGCTCGGCGCGCGGCACCACCGTCATGCGCAGGCCCCGGGGCGAGCTGTCCCACGGCCGCGAGAGCCAGCGCACCGAGAGGTAGTCGTTGGTGTTGACGAAGCGCGCGCCCGCGTCCTTGGGCAGGTAGGGACGCAAAGCGCCGCCGGTGCGGAAGTGCCATTGCCAGCGGTCGCCGTCCTCGAGGATGTCCTTCCAGCGGTAGCGCCCGCCGATGCCGAAGCCGATGGGCCCGTTGATGATCAGCTCAGGCGAGAAGCCGGCGCCCCACGGCTCGTTCTGCGCGAAGATGCGCAGCTCGTAGCCGCGCGCCGGCCGCACCATGGGCATGGCGCGGAGCTCCTCGACGCCTTCCAGCATCGAGGCGTTGTCCTCGTCGAGCAGGTGCACCGGCCACAGCTCGAAGCGGTAGCCGCGCATGCCGAACTGCCTGGCCAGCACCGGCATCTGCGTCTCGAAGAGGCGCCGGTTGAAGACGTCGAGGGGCAGGTTGAGCTTGGCGCGGAAGCGCAGCGCGCCCAGCCACCCGACGCCGGCGACGATGATCTTGTCGAGCGCGCCCTCGTCGATCTGGACGTCGATCTGCCCGGCCTTGACCTTGGTGCGCACGGTGGCGAGCTCGTAGCCCGCCTCGCGCAGGAAGACGGCCAGCTGGGCCGCCACCTCGCGCGCAGTCTCCTGCGTGGCAGAGGCGCCCTCGGGCAGCTTGAGCACCGCGCGGTAGACGAACTCGTTGAGGAGCTGCGCGCCGCGGAAGGTGAGCAGCTCTTGCCCGTGCGCCTGCACCGCCGTGGTGTTGTTGCCGCTCAAAACCGGCGCTCCCCTGCCGCCGGGCTCTGCCGCCCGGGCTGCGGCGGCGAGAGCGGCGATGGCGAGGGCGATGCGCAGGCGCATCCTGCGACCGTAGAGGAAGAGGAGCGCCCCCTGCAAGGCGCGCGCGAATACCCTCTCAGGCGCCGACGGGCAGGCTCAGCCGCTTGAGGCGCTCGTAGACCTTCATCACCTCGGGCGCGTAGCGGTTCTTCGGATCCTTGCCGCGCATCAGCGCCATGTCCACCGGCCCGGGCCCGCGGTTGTACGCGGTCAGCGCCATCTCGAGGTCCTTGTACATCTCGAGGTAGAAGCCCAGCACCTCGAGGCCGTACTTGATCGAGACCTCGGGGTCCTTGAGCGAGCCGGAGATGCCGAGGACCTTCTCCCACTGCGGCATCACCTGCATGAGCCCGACCGCGCCCACCGGCGAGACGGCGTTGGGATTGAAGCGCGACTCCTCGGCGATGATGGCCAGCACCAGATCCGGGTCGCGCTTGAAGAGGGCGCCGTAGTGGTGGGCGTGCTTGGCGATGGCGCGCGCCAGGGACACCTCGACGTCGGGCTTGAGCACGAGGATCTTGAGAAAGATGACCTGCTCGGCGGAGCTGGACTCGACGTACTGGCGCAACTCGCTGCCCTCGGCCTTGATGGCCACCGACTGATCGGCGAGCTCGCTCATCCGCGCGCCGATGTCGGTCGCCTGCCGCGAGATGACGCTGGAGGTGGCGGAGATGGAGTCGAGCCGGACCTTGAGGTACCAGGCCACCGCCACACCCGCCACGATGACGAAGACATGCAGCCCGACGAAGGCCGCGATCCAGGGGTGCAGCGCTTGCAAAGACTGCCTTCTTTCCCAGAGTCGCCCGGGCACGCCCGGTTCCGTTGGGGCGATGGAGATGTCCGCTGCCTGCATGGAACGCCTCCTTCCGAGGTTGGCCGAGTTGTAGGGATCGGGCGTGTGCGCCCGCAAGGACCGGACGTGCGCGGGTGGCCCCTTCCGCCTTCACCGAGTGCATCGGGCGGGCCTTTCGCGCAGAATGCGCCCTTCTTCCGGAGGAGGGCCGCATGTCCGAAATCTCGCGCTTCCCGGTGCCGCGTCTCGAAGACCTGCCGCAGGACCTCCGGGAGCGCATCGCGCTGGTGCAGGAGAAGGCCGGCTTCATCCCCAACGTCTTCCTCGTCCTCGCGCACCGGCCCGACGAGTTCCGCGCCTTCTTCGCCTACCACGACGCGCTCATGCTCAAGGAGGGCGGGCTCAGCAAGGGCGAGCGCGAGATGATCGTGGTGGCCACCAGCGCCGCCAACGACTGCCACTACTGCGTCATCGCCCACGGCGCGCTGGTGCGGATCTATGAGAAGAACCCGCTCCTCGCCGACCAGGTGGCGGTGAACTACCGGCGGGCCGACCTCACCGCGCGGCAGCGGGCCATGCTCGACTTCGCGCTCAAGACCACGCTGCGCTCGGCGGAGATCGACGAGACCGACTTCGCCGCCCTGCGCGCCCACGGCTTCACCGACGAGGATGCCTGGGACATCGCTGCCATCGCCGCCTTCTTCGGCATGAGCAACCGGCTGGCCAACCTGACCGCGATGCGCCCCAACGACGAGTTCTACCTGATGGGGCGGGTGCCGCGGCCCAAGGGCTGACTAGCGGCGGAGCTTCTCCTCGCAGATCTCGATCCCGCGCTTCGGATACTCGCTATACTTTGCCAACTCGACGAAGAGGATCGAGTCGGCCGGCGGCTCCTTGCAGGCGATGGCGCTGCGGTACCAGGCCCGCGCGAACTCGAACTGGCCCAACTCGCCGTAGCAGTCGGCGATCAGGCAATGGGTCTCCGCGTAGCGCGGGTCGATGCGCAGCGCGCGCCAGGCGGCGTCGATGCAGGCCTCCCAGCGCCGCAGGCGGAAGTGGCACTCGGCGAGGAAGAAGGCCGCCAGCTGTTTCTCGGCGAGGAACGATCCGCCCAGCGCCAGGTACTGCAGGTAGCGCAGGATGGCCTCGTCGAAGCGCCCGGCCAGCCGCAGCGAGTTGCCCAGGTAGAACAGGTTGTGGAGGTTCGACGGAGCCTCCCGCGCCTCCAACTCGCCGATGCGCAGGTTGCGCTCGACCGACGGCTCCTTGCCGCGCTTGTCGGGGAGGTGGAGGACGCGGATCTCCCGGTCGTCGAGCACGGGGCCGTGGGCGTCCGGGTACTCGTGGATGCGGCCGATGAAGCGGTTGCGCGGGTCGTTTTTGAGCAGCCGGCGCTGCAGCCAGGTGTGCGCGTCCCACTGGATGGTGACGTTGAGGGCGGCGAATCCCCCCCGCGCCGCCGCCGCTCGCAGCCGCGCGGCGCCGCCGGGCTGGAGGACGTCGTCGGCGTCCATCCAGAGGAGCCACTCGTGCGTGGCGAGATCGAGCGAGACGTTGCGGGCCAGCGCGAAGTCGCGGATGCGCCCGTCCTCGCCGTTGCAGGCGGTGAAGCTGCGCTGGCGCGCGCCGAACTGTGCGGCCACGGCGGCGGTACCGTCCTTCGAGCCGGTGTCGACGACGTTCAGCTCGTCGAAAGCGCCCTGGAAGCTCGCGAGGCAGCGGTCGAGGAGGCGCTCTTCGTCCCGCACGATCATGCACGCGCTGATGCCCATCGCGCGGGAACGCTACCATGGAGGAAGTTCGCGTATCATCGGCCGATGCCGAGAGCTCACCGCGTCTCTCACCGCCACACTCACTGCATCCGTGGAAGGGCCGCGCCGTGACCCCGCGCGACTGGCTGCTCTGGCTGGGCCAGGAGCCCCTCTGGATCGGCGGCTTCCTCGCCGCGCTGCCCGTGTTGGCCTTCCTGCTCGGCCTCGTCCACGGACGCGGCAGGGGCAACGACGCGCCCTGGAAGTTCTTCTACTCGGCGCTCGTCTATGCCGCCTGCATCCCCGGGACCTTCGCCGCGGCCATCACCCTCTACCTGATGCTCTTCGCCGGCGAGAACTTGCTCGACGTCAACGCGCTGGTCACTCTGGCCCCCATCCTCTCGATGGGCGCCACGCTCGCCATCGCCAGCCGCAACGTGGACTTCGGGCCCTTGCCCGGCTTCGGCCGGCTCAGCGGCCTGATGGTGGTGCTCGGGCTGACCTTCGGCATCGTCTTCGCGCTCTCGCGGGCGCGGCTGTTCATCGTCTTTGGCGGCTCGATCTTCCTCCTCTTCGGGCTCTGCGCCTTCGTCTTCGCGCTCCTCAAGTGGGGCGCGTACCTCGCCTTCCGCAAGCGCGACGAGCCCCCGCTGCCGCCGCCGAAGTTCGGCGCCTGAAGGACCGCGCTCAGGCCGGCGTGTCGCCGCCGAGCTCTCCCCGCAGGCTGAAGGCGAACTGGCTGCGCACCAGGCCGAGCAGGCTCTCGAACTCGGAGTCGCGGACTGGCACGACCGCCTGCAGCCGCGCCCGCGTCTCCGCGTGCAGCTTCTCGCGGTGATCGGCGAGCCTGCGGGCGATGGTCGCGCGGTGCACCCGGTAGAGGCTGGCCATGCGTTCGAGGCTCAACCCCTCGACGTAGTGCAGGCGCAGGTAGAGCTTCTCGCGGCTGGTCAGCGTCGAGAGCGCGCCGCGGAAGGCCTCCTCGCAGGCGGACCGGTAGCGCAGCTTGAGATAGTCCAGCTCCGGGTCGCCCTTGCCGAAGAGCGTGTCTTCGCGGGCCGGCGGATCGGGCCGCTCGGGCTTGCGCAGGCGGAGCGCGGTGCGGATGGCCACCACGCGGACCCAGGCCTTGAGGTCGCCGCGGCCCGAGTAGCGGGCGAGGCCCGCCGGCTGCGCCTCGGTGGCGAGGAGCAACTCTTCGCGCAGCTGCTGGGCGACGTCGTCGCAGAGCGCGGGAGTGGCCTGCAGCCGGGCGAGAAACTGCGGCACCCGCGAGAGCACGGTGTCCTCGAACTCCTTCAGAGCCCGTGGGTCGCCGCTCAGGCAGCCCCGGGCCAGAGCGAGATCCGAAGTCCGCGCGTCGCCGCCCATGCGCGCTAAGCTAGCAGATCGGATGGCGTGCCTTTCTCCCGACGACGTCGTCGAGCTCCTGGAGGGACGGCTGCCGCCCGAGGGCACCGCCGCGCTGGAGGATCACGCGCAGGGCTGCGACGCCTGCCGGGCGTTGCTGGCGGAATCGGCGCGCGCCGCTTTTCCCGGGGGCGATCCCGCAAGCGCGGTCCCCGAGGGCGGGCGCTACCAGATCGTGCGCCCCATCGGCGCGGGCGGCATGGGCGTCGTCTACCAAGCCCGCGACCTCGAGCTGCACCGCCCGGTGGCGCTCAAGATGCTGCGGCCCACCGGGGATGCCGGCGCGCTCCGTGAACGGCTGCTCGCGGAGGCGCGGGCGATGGCCAGGCTCTCGCACCCCAACGTCCTCGCGGTCCACGACGTCGGCACCCTGGGCGACGCCGTCTTCCTCGCCATGGAGCTGGTGGAAGGGCGCACGCTCACCGCCTGGCTCTTGCAGCGCAAGCGGAGCTGGCGAGAGGCGCTGGAGGTCTTCCTCGCCGCGGCGCGCGGGCTTGCTGCGGCGCACGCGGTGGGCCTCGTGCACCGCGACTTCAAGCCCGACAACGTGCTGGTGGGCGACGACGGCCGCGTCCGGGTCACCGACTTCGGCCTGGCGCGGGCGTCGCCTCTGCCGCTCGACGGCGGAACGCCGGTGGTCGCCACCAGCACGCTCGCGGGCAGCCCCGCGTACATGGCGCCGGAGCAGATGCGCGCGGGGGCCGTCGACGCGCGGGCCGATGTCTTCAGCTTCTGCGTCTCGCTCTACCAGGCGCTCTTCGGCGCGCGGCCCTTCGCGGGCGAGACCATCGAAGCGCTGGAGAGAGCGATCCTCGCGCAAGCGCCGCTGCCGGTGCGCGGAGGGGCGCCGGCGCGCCTGCGCAAGGCCGTGCTGCGCGGGCTGCGGGCGGCGCCGGCGGCGCGCTTTGCCTCGATGGAGGCGCTCATCGCCGCCCTCGAAGCGGCGCGCCGCCCGGCCCGGCTCCTGCCGCTCGCGGCGCTGGGCCTCGCGCTGGGCCTCGCGCTGGCATTGGCTCTGGCGCTGCTCTTGCGCAGGCCGGAGCCGGACGCGCAGATCCGCGCGCTTCTTTTGCAGATGGACCGCGAGACCGACGCCGCCCGGCTCTCGGAGATGGACCGGCGGCTCGGCCAGCTGATCGTCGAGGCGCAGCAGGGCCGCGACGCTCTGCACAAGCGCGGGACGCCGCCTCCCGCCGACGCGCTGGACGCAGACCTGAAAGCGCTGCTGGAAAAGTTCGGCGCCGAGACGTACGTGGTGCCGCCCATCTTCAAGGAGCGGGTGCGCGCGCACCTCGAGCAGGCCTTGCGGCGTCCGGACCTCAAAGCCATCTACCGGCGCAAGGAGCAGCTCTGGCCCATGATCTCCCGCGAGCTCGCCGCGGTGGGGCTGCCGGTGGAGATGGGCTACGTGGCCTGGACCGAGTCGGGCTTCGAGCTGCTGGCGCGGAGCAGCACGGGCGCGTTCGGCCTCTGGCAGTTCACCGCCGATCAGGCGCGCCGCTACGGCCTGCGCGTGGACGCGTCGGAAGACGAGCGCTCTGACCCGGTCAAGAGCACGCGCGCCGCCGCCCGCTACCTCGCGGACCTGCTCGCGCTCTTCGGCACCGATTCGTTCATGCTGGGCCTCGCCAGCTACAACTCCGGCGAGCACACGGTGCAAAAGGCGCTCTTGCTGGTGGCGCAGGAGCCGGGCGGCTTCTCCCGCGACAAGCGCGACTTCTGGCACCTCTACCGGCGCAAGCTGCTCTCGCAGGAGACCAGCGAGTACGTGCCCGACGTGCTGGCGGCGGCCATCGTCGGCAGCCATCCGGAGCGGTACGGCCTCGCGCCCAGGTGACTTTCTGTGCGACGGTTCGCGCGCCCGCTCCACTTTCTCTTGAAAGCCAAACTTCGAACCGGAGCCGCTCATGATTTCGATCCTCGCCCTGGTCCTCCTCGCCGCCGCGCCCGCCGCGCCCGCCGATCCCATCGATCCCTTCGAGGCGGAGCTGCGCGCCGCCGTGCAGAAGTTCGGCGGCGACGCCGGGGCCGCGCCCCAGGAGTTCAAGGACGCCGTCCGCCGCTACCGCGACGAGCTCCGCCAGCGCAAGGACCTGCCCGCAATCCTCGCCAGCAAGGATCGCTACTGGCCTTCCATCACGCGGGAGCTGGCCGCGAAGTCGTTGCCGGCAGAGTTTGGCTTCGTGGCGCTGGCGGAGTCGCACTTCGATCCGCTGGCCCGCAGCGAGAACAGCGCCGGGCTCTGGCAGTTCACCGCGCCCACCGCCCGCCGCTTCGGGCTGCGGGTGGACGACACCGCCGACGAGCGGCTCGACGCCGACAAGTCCAGCCGCGCCGCGGCCGCCTACCTGGCCGCGCTGGTGGCCGAGTTCGGCCCCGAGTCGTTCATGCTCGCGCTCGCCAGCTACAACGCCGGCGAGAGCGCGGTGCGCCGCGGCCTCGAGCAGGTGGCGCGCGGCAAGGGCGGCTTGCGCAACGCTGCCCACGACTACTTCGAGCTCTACCGGCAGAGCCTCTTCAACGAGGAGACGCGCGCCTACGTGCCCAGGATCATCGCCGCCGCCCTGGTCGCGCAGGAGTCCCGCCCGCGCTGATCCGCGGGCAGGTCGATTGCCGGCAGGGCCGCGGCGGGATAGGGAGCAGCGATGCGCTGGAGCCTCGCCGCGATCGCGCTTCTGGCTGCCTGCGGAGGGTCGCGCAAGCCCGACGCCGGGACCAACCCCCTCATCCTTGCGCGTCCCTATACGCTGCACCTCCCCGCCGGCTGGGACGGCAAAACGCCCGCTCCGCTGCTGCTCATGTTCCACGGCTACGGCTCGACCGCCGCCGGCCACGAGGCTTACCTGAAACTGGCGGCCGTCTCCGACGCGCGCGGTTTCCTCTACGCCTACGCCGACGGCACCCTCGACCGCGCCGCGAGCCGCTTCTGGGAAGGCACCGACGCCTGCTGCGATCTCTTCTTCACCGGGCAGGACGACGTCGCCTACGCGAGCGCCATCCTCGACGACGTGGCCGCGAAGCACCCGGTCGATCCGAAGCGCGTCTACGCCTTCGGCCACTCCAACGGCGGCTTCATGGTCCACCGCCTCGCCTGCGATCTCTCGACGCGGCTGGCGGCGGTGGCCAGCCTCGCCGGGGCCGTCTTCAGCGACGCGAGCAAGTGCGCGTACGCGGCGACGGTCGCGGTGCTGGAGATCCACGGCGACGCCGACCAGACCATCGCCTACGCGGGCGGCCGCGTCGGACCCATCTACCCTGCGTATCCGTCGGCGCACGCCACCGCCGCACAGTGGGCCGCGCACGACGGCTGCACCGGGGCGCTCGCGCCCACCGGGCAGATGCTCGATCTCGACGCCGCCATCGCCGGCGCGGAGACGCGCGTCGAGTCATATCCGAACTGCCCGGTCGAGCTGTGGACCATCCAGGGCGGCCCGCACGTGCCGTCCCTGACCGCCGCCTGGGCCGAGCCGGTCTGGGCCTTTTTCGCTGCGCACCCAAAGCCCTGAGGCGTTTTCGGTTAGAACGCATCTCACAACCTTTTCCAGAGCAAGCGGGCGCAGGCGAGCCGCAGGAGGCCGAGGAAGTTCTCGGCCTTTGTCTCGTAGCGAGTGACCAGACGCCGGCAGCGCATCAGCCAGGCGAAGAGCCGCTCGATGAGC
>JANXXR010000474.1 GCA_025350525.1 Deltaproteobacteria bacterium | reverse complement strand
CCGGCACGCAGGCATAGACGGTGTTCGGGTCGGCCGGATTGACGACGATCTTCACGATGTGCTCGGAATTGCCGAGCCCCATGTTCTTCCACGTCTCACCGCCGTCGGTGGACTTGTAGATGCCGTCGCCCACCGAGACGGAGTTGCGGGTCCACGATTCGCCGGTGCCCACCCAGATGGTCTTCGGGTTCGAAGGGTCGATGGTGATGGCGCCGATCGACTGCACCGGCTGCTTGTCGAAGACCGGCTTGAAGGTGGTGCCGCCGTCCATCGACTTCCACACGCCGCCCGAGGCGGCGCCGACGTAGAGGACGGTCTTGCCGGATTCGTTGTGGGCGGCGACGGCGGCGATGCGGCCGCTCATGGCGGCGCTGCCGATGTTGCGCGCGCCGAGTCCGGAGATGACGCCGGAGTCGAGCACCGCGGCGACGCCGGCTGCGGCGGCAGGGGCCTGCGCGTTGAGCGGCGTGGGATGCGCGGGCGCCTGCAGTTCGCGCTGCGGCTTGCCGGTGGGGAAGTGGAAGAGCGCGTCGTCGACGGCGCCGTTGGCCTCGGCGGACTCGAGGGCGAAGCGCGAGTTGCGCGGACCTCCCTTGCGGCCGGTCTCCACCGAGCCCGGGATCCAGACGCCGTTCACCTGCGTGTAGCTGCCGAAGTCGGTCTCGGTGACCTGCTCCGAGCCGCGCACGGTCCGGTGGGTCTCGCGGCGGATCTCGAGGAAGGAGTCGGGGTCGAGGAAGACCAACTGCACGTCGCCGTTCTTGAGCGAGACGCGCAGCTTGTACGCGGGCGTGCCATCCACGTCCTCGGTGCCCAGCGACTCGACCTTGCTCCCCTTCTCCTGCGCGCTGGCCAGCGGGCCCTCGAAGTCGGCGTCCTCGGAGAGGCCCTTGGCCTCGTCGCTCGAGGTGCGGTCGGGCTCGCGGCGGCCCTGGAAGGGATCGACCGTCCAGCTCTCCTTGCCGTCGTAGCCGTCCATGGCGGTGAGGCCCTGCAGCGTGACCTCGCGGCGGATGGAGTCGGGCTTCTTCGACACCTGCGAGACCTCGGCGGTGATGGAGAAGTCGCCGCCGCCGAAGACCACCTTGCCGTTCTGGCGCAGGGACTGGATGGCTTCGAGCTTGGCCATGCCTCCCAGCGCGGCGACGTGCTTGGCGACGATCTGATCGGCGGTGAGCGGCTGGGCCGCTGCGAGGAGCAGCGCAAGCAACAACATGGGGGCCTCCGGGCGGGAAAGGGATGAAGTACGCCGGTTGAGGCCGCGCATTTCAGCACATCCGACAAGGAGTATGCTGGGAAAATGGAATCGCAGATGATGGACTTCCCCCTGACGCTCTCCCATCTCTTCGACCGCGCCGGGCGGTACTTCGCCAAGACGGAGCTGGTCTCGCGGCGGCCCGACAAGTCGATCCACCGCACCACCTGGGGCGACTTCCACGTCCGGGCGCAGAAGCTCGCCAACGCCCTGCAGCGGCTGGGCGTCAAGCGCGGCGACCGGGTGGCGACGCTGGGGTGGAACCACTCGCGCCACCTCGAGACGTACTTCGGAATTCCGCTCATGGGCGGCGTGCTGCACACGCTCAACCCGCGGCTCTCGGGGCAGGACCTCGCCTACATCATGAACCACGCCGAGGACGCGGTGCTGCTCGTCGACGACGTGCTGCTCCCCGTCTGGGAGCGCTTCAAGCACGAGGTGCATCCGAAGCACGTGGTCGTCTGGAGCAACGGCGCCGCGGTGCCTGCGGGGATGCTCGACTACGAGCAGCTCATCGAGGGCGAATTGGGCAGCTTCACGCCGGTGACGCTCGACGAGAAGGAGCCCGCGGGCATCTGCTACACCTCGGGCACCACCGGGCGGCCCAAGGGCGTCGTCTACAGCCACCGCTCGATGGTGCTGCACGCCATGTCGGCGGCGCTGCCCGATTCGCTGGGGCTCTCGCAGACCTCGGTGGTGCTGCCGGTCGTCCCCATGTTCCACGTCAACGCCTGGGGGCTGCCCTTCACCTGCGCGATGGTGGGCGCCAAGGTCGTCTTCCCCGGCCCGCACCTCGACGCGCTCTCGGTGCTGCAGCTCATGGAGGAGGAGAAGGTCACCTGCGCGGCCGGCGTGCCCACCGTCTGGATCGCCATCCTCGACGCCCTCGACAAGGAGCCCAAGCGCTGGAACGTCTCCTCGGTGAAGCAGATGGTGGTGGGCGGCTCGGCGGCGCCGCAGGCGATGATCGAAGGCTTCCAGAAACGCCACGGACTGGCGGTGCTGCACGCCTGGGGCATGACCGAGATGTCGCCCATCGGCACCGTCTCGCGGCTGAAAGCAGGAATGCAGGGCCTGCCCGACAGCGAGCAGTTCCGAAGGCGTGCCATGCAGGGCGTGGCGGTGCCCCTGGTCGAGGTGCGCGCCGTCTCCGAGGCGGGCGAGGTGCCGTGGGACGGAAAGTCGATGGGCGAACTGCATGTGCGCGGGCCCTTCATCGCCAAGAGCTACTTCGGCAACGCCGCTGAGGCCGACAAGTTCACCATGGATGGCTGGTTCCGCACCGGCGACGTGGTCACCATCGACAGCGAAGGATTCGTCCGCATCACCGACCGCTCGAAGGACCTGATCAAGAGCGGCGGCGAGTGGATCAGCTCGGTGGATCTGGAGAACGCGCTGATGGGCCACCCGGCGGTGAAGGAGGCGGCCGTGGTGGCCGTGGCGCATCCCAAGTGGGACGAGCGGCCGGTGGCCTGCGTGGTGCTGCGCGACGGCGCCAAGGCCACCGACGAAGAACTGCGCGAGTACCTCTCGCCGCTCTTCGCCAAGTTCCAGATGCCGGACGCCTTCGTCTTCATGCAGACGATCCCGCGCACGGCGGCGGGCAAGTTCCTCAAGACCGCGCTGCGCGAGCAGCTGAAAGACTTCAAGCTGCAGACCTAGCAGCCTGAGTCAGTTCGCCTCGACGATGCGGGCAAACTCGCTGGGCGCGTCGAGCGCGCCCAGCGCGGTGGCGGCCCGCATGGCGCCCGCCTTCAAGGCCGCGGCGCTCTCCACCGCTGCGCGGATCTCCTTTGCGGTCGCCGTTCCCGAGCGGACCAGCACCCCCGCGCCCGCCTCCACGATGGCGCCCATCGCCAGGTATTGATCGAGGTTGTACGGCAGGCCGACGACGGGAGTGCCCTCCGCCAGCGCCTGGTAGGCGGTGCTGCCGCCGCCGTTGCAGATCACGACATTGGCCCGCCGGGACGCCAGGTCGCCGCGCACGAACCCCTCGGCCCGCACGTTCTTGGGCAGCGGCCGCGGAGCGGGACGGCCCGCGGTGGCGAGGAGCACGTCCACCGGCAAGGTCGAGAGCGCCTGCAGCACCACCGGCAGCGCGCGCAGGTTTCCCGAGGAGCCGAGGGTGACGTAGACGAGCGGGCGCGCCCCCTGCGGCAGCGCGAAGGGCAGGTCCGGCGCCCAGTGCAAGGGGCCGAGGAAGCGGTGCGAGGCGGGTAGCGCGCACATGCGGAAGAAGCCCGGCGGATCGGCGTAGAGCGTGAGGTCGCCCCAGGTCAGCACCTCCGGCAACGAGCCCAGCGGGGCGAGGCCGTGCCTCTCGCGCAGTTCGTTGAGCGGCCGGGCGAAGTGGCGGAAGACGGCCGGCAGCGCCTTGGGGTAGTGGCGCCGCGCCAGCTCGACGCCGAGCAGCCGCACGATGGGGTGCTCCGGCAGCGGAAAGCCCTCGCGCTCGGCGAAGGGGCTCCACCAGGCGTTGGCGAGCGAGAGGACTTTGACTCCGCTCTTCGGCCCGCTGACCGCCAAGGACCAACGCAGATCGCCGACGATCAGGTCGGGCTTCACTGCGTCGATCAGCCGCAGGTCGTCCTCGAGATACCGCAAAAGCGTGGCGTCGTCGTAGAGGCGCAGCCCCCAGGCCACCGCGCGCTCGGCCTGCGCAGGAGAGATGGAGTGCAGCGGCCACCGCCGCAGCGACGATCCGCCGAAGATCAGCTCGTCGAAGCGCGCCGAGGCGAAGTGGACTTCGTACTCCTCCTCCGGCAGCGAGCGGGCGAGCGAAAACAGCCG
>JANXXR010000469.1 GCA_025350525.1 Deltaproteobacteria bacterium | reverse complement strand
GCGAGGTAGAGCAGGATGGCGTTCGACTCCGCCAGCGAGAAGCCGGCCTCGACGATGAAGGGCACGCGGCCGAAGGGATTGAGCTGACGGAACTCGGCCGTCCGCACCGCGCCCTTCATGATGTCGAGCCGCACCACCTCGTGCGGGAGGGCGAGCTGGGCGAGGAGCAGCCGCACTTTCCAGGTGTTGCCGGAGACGGGCGCGTCGTAGAAAAGGAGCATGTTGCGCGCAGAGTACCGCGCACCTTAGTCTGCCGTCGATGCGCGCCGAGGACCTCCGCCAGACCCCCGTCTCCGAGCTGCAGCGGCTCTATGGCGACGAGGCGCGCGACCTGCCCAGCGGCGGCCTCTCCGCGCTCAAGGACGATCCGCGGGCCGGCGCCCGCGCGGTGGCCGAGCGCATCCAGCGGCGCAACAGCAAGGCGCAGGCCGAGGGGCGGCGGCTGACGCGGCTCTCGGCCTTCGAGCAGCCGCTCTGGGATCAGGGCCTGGTCCACGTCGGCGGCGCGGACGAAGTGGGGATGGCGCCCCTGGCCGGTCCGGTCATCGCCGCGGCGGTGATCCTCAGGCCAGGCACGCGCATCCTCGGGATCAACGATTCGAAGCAGCTGACGCCGGAGGAGCGCGAGGCGCTGGAGCCCGAGATCCGCGCCGCCGCCATCGCCGTGGGCATCGGGCGCGCCGAGGTCCACGAGATCGACACCATCAACATCTACCATGCGGGAATGCTGGCCCTGCGCCGCGCGGTGCTGGCGCTCGACCCGCAGCCGCAGCACTTGCTCGTGGACGCGCGCCGCCTCAAGGACCTTCCGTATCCGCAGCAGCCCATCATCAAGGGCGACGCGAAGAGCATCACCATCGGCGCCGCTTCCATCGTCGCCAAGGTCCACCGCGACCGGCTGATGGCGCGGCTCGACCTCGAGCACCCGGGTTACGGCTTCGCCGCGCACAAGGGCTATCCGACGCCCGAGCACCTCGAGGCCCTCGAGCGCCTGGGAGCCTGCGCCTTGCACCGCCGCAGCTTCGCGCCGGTGGCCCGCAAGCTCGGCCTCATCCCGGTGCAGCAGGATCTCTTCGCGCCGCCCGAACCACGCCGCCCCCAGCAAGGAAATCGATGACTGCGTTGACCGGCAAGCAGCGGCGCCACCTCCGGGCGCTGGGACATCACCTCACCGCCGTGCTGCAGGTGGGCCACGAGGGCGTCACCGACGCGGTGGCGCGGCAGGCCGACGCGCAGCTCGAAGCGCACGAGCTGATCAAGGTCAAGGTCAGCGAGAACGCGCCGCAGGATCGGGAGGAGGCCGCCGCGCAGCTGGCCGAGAAGTGCGGCGCGCACCTGGCGCAGGTGCTGGGCCGCACCGCCCTGCTCTACCGGCGCCGCAAGGAGAAGCCGGAGATCGTGCTGCCGTAGCGGCGGTCAGCCCTTCTTGCCCATCAGCCGCAGCTCGCGCTGCGCCTCGACGTGCTTGGGCTCCAGCTCCACGACCCGCTGGTAGCAGCGCTGGGCCAGCTTCACTTCGCCGACCACCTTGGACATGTGGCCGAGGAAGAGGTGCGCCGGCACGCAGCGGTCGATCATCTTGATAGCCTTCTTGCAGTCGTCGGAGCACTCCGGATACGCCGCCTTGCGGTCCTTCGAGAGGAGGAACTTCGCGTAGCCGCGCCAGGCGTAGAACTCGGCCTCCTCGGCATTCATGCCGATGGCCTTCTCGAGCAGGTCGAGCCCCTCCTGGTACTTGCGCGCCTTGATCATGATCTCGGCCCGCTGGAAGTTCTCCTCGGCGGCGAAGATGCGCGCCACGTCCACGCTGTCCTTCTTGCCCGCCAGCTCGTCCTGGTAGTCCCTGCGCCGCTTGTCGTCGGAGAGCACCTGCGCCGCCGCGTTGACGCGCCCGAAGAGCCGCTCCTTGAGCTGCCGCAGCTCCTCCTGCGCGGGGTCGGAGACGGTGTCCGGATGCAGCTCCTTGGCGAGGGCGAAGAAGTTGCGCTTGGCCACGGCCGCGGAGGCGGTCTTGCGCTCCATGCCCAGCACCTCGAAGTGATCGAGCTTCTCGAACTGCACGAGAAGCGCGGTCAGTCGCTGCACTGCCGCCGCCGGCGTCTCGCCCTGCGGAGTCACCGCCCAGACCGGCACCGGGCGTGTCATGGGCGGCTGCGGAGGCGGCGACGACGACTGCAGGATGGGCGGAATCCTCTGCACCTTGGGCGCCTCGGCTTGAGGCGGCGCCTTGCGGGCGGCGTCGCGGGCGAGCCTGGGCAGCTCGCGCTGCTTGTCCGGAGCGCGCTCGGCGCTCCTGGGCAGGCCCGGCGCGACCGGCGACGGCGGCGAAGTGGGCGGCGACGTTGGCGGCGACGTTGGCGAGACCGCTTCTGCGAGCGGCTCCATGGGCGGCGGCCTGACCGGCGGCAGGTCCGGATCGGTGTCCCCGGCGTCGGGGAGGTGGGCGAAGGCGAGGTGCCCCAACTCCCCGAGCAGGTAGAGCAGCCGCACCGCCACGCCCGCGTCCTGCGCCTTGATCAGCTCCTCGCCGCTGCGGGTGCCGTCGATCGAGGCGTAGAGCCGCGTCTCCTGCGCGTTGAGCGTCAGCTCCTCGATCTTGCCGATGGCGAGCCCGCCCGACCGCACCACCGGGCGCAGGAGCCGCTTGCCCAGCCGCGCGCGCAAGAGCGGCAGCTCGAGGCGGCGCACCGATTCCGCCAGCAGCGTCCAGCGCGGCCCGAGGGGAAATGCGCCCGGCGGCGGCGGCGCGTCCTTCTCGAAAGAGAATTCCCCGCGCCACGAGACCAGCGCGCGGTCGAGGAGGAAGCAGGCGTAATCGCCGAGCAGCTTGTGCGCCTCCGAGGGCGGGATGAGCTGCATCTGGAAGAGCACCGCGACGAGGTCCTGTCCGGTCTTGGCCGCCAGCTCCTCCGCCGCCCGCGCGCTGCTCGGCGGGATCAGGCCGCGCTGCTGGAGGAAGCGCACCAGCGAGAGGTCGGGATCGTCGCTGCCCAGCTGTTCCGGCGTGCCGCGGCGGAAGTTGATTCTCAGCGTCCGCTCTTTTTCCAGGTGCAGGAGCAGCGCGCCCGAAGCCGAGGTGAGCGCGGCCAGCGCATAGAGCCGCAGCGGCGAGTGCTGCGAGAGCTCGCCCTTCTCCGGCACCTCGAGCAGCTCCTCCGGAAGAGGCGGCGGCGCCTCGGGAGCCCTCTGCGGCAGCGGCTTCGCGGCGGGCGGCGGCGGAGCGGACTCCGGCGCGGGCTCTGCGACCTGCTGCTTGACGCCGAAGGCCGCCGCCATCGCCTTGCTGATCCGCGGTGGCGCCGACTCAGAAGACGGCGCCTTCTTCTCGACCTTGCGGGGCGGCACCAGCAGATCGCGCAGCTCGGGAAAGTCCGTCCCCGGGTGCCACTCCTTGCCGTCCAGCGAGGCCTCGCTGTTTTCGGTGAGCTGTCCGCGCAGGCGCTCGAGGGCGGCGAGCGGGAAAGGTCCCCAGGTCCGCCCCTGCTCCGTCCGCACCCAATAGTTCCGATCGGCCACCGCGGAAGACTAACATGGGGCCGCGATGCCCAGAGTTCGCGCCCGACGCGCCCCGCGGCCCAACGCCACCCTCCTCTGCCGCCGCGTGGTCGCCGACATGACGAAGAAGCTGCCGGAGATGGCGCACGTCAAGGCCTCACGCATCCTCTTCGTCGCCGGCGAGGCGCGCCGCTCGTCGCGGGCCACCATCCGGCCGCTGGCCGAGGCGCGCATCTCGCTCAAGGGCAAGCTCGCGCTCTACTGCGTGACGCTGCGGCCCAAGTTCTTCCGGTCGTCGACGCCCGAGCAGCGGGTAGAGACGCTGCTCCACGAGCTCTTGCACATCTCGGCGGAGTTCGACGGGAAGCTGCACTCCGCGCGCCGCCATTCATTCCTCGCCAAGGGGAAGTTCGAGGCGCTGCTCAAACCGCTGGTGCGGCGCTATCTCGCCGAGGCCGACACCGCGCTGCTCTCGGGCCTCGCCCACGACGGCGAGATGATCGCCCGGCAGTGGCTGGAGCGCCCGGCCGGGCGCGCGGCGAAGCGGCAGGCGTACAGCGAGAAGCACCTCTTTGTGGGCCCGGTGCAGATGATTACCCGGCGGCAGCTCAACAGCTGACCTTGACGGACGGCTCTCGAAGCGCGAGGGAACGGGCATGAAGATTGCGGTCCTGACCGGCGGTGGCGATTGTCCCGGGCTCAATGCGGTGATCCGTGCGGTGGTCCGGCGCGGCGAGCAGCATGGGCTGGAAGTGATGGGAGTGCGCGAGGGCTGGCGCGGCCTGATGGATCCGCCGCTCCACGACCGGCTCACCCGCGAGGCGACCAGCGGCATCCTCCACCTCGGCGGCACCATCCTCGGCACCAGCCGCACCAACCCCTTCAAGAAGCCGGGCGGCGCCGAGATGGTGGTGAAGAACCTCAAGTCGCTCAACGTGGCCGCGGTGGTGGCCATCGGCGGCGAGGACACGCTGGGCGTCGCCACCAAGCTGCACCAGCAGGGCATCAACGTGGTGGGCGTGCCCAAGACCATCGACAACGATCTCTCCGGCACCGATCTGACGTTTGGCTTCGACACCGCCGTGCAGATCGCCACCGAGGCGATCGACCGGCTGCACACCACCGCGGAGTCGCACAACCGCGTCATCGTCTGCGAGGTGATGGGGCGGCACGCGGGCTGGATCGCCACCTGGGCCGGCATGGCCGGCGGCGCCGACGTCATCCTCATTCCCGAGCGGCCCATCGACCTCGAGACGGTCTGCGCGCACATCCAGCGGCGGCACCGGTCGCGCGGGGTGAAGTTCTCCATCGTCGTCGTCGCCGAGGGAGCAAAGCTGGGCGGCGGCGAGGCGAAGATCGACGAGAAGCTCGACGAGTTCGGCCACATCCGGCTGGGCGGCATCGGGCAGCATCTCTCCGAGCTGATCGAGAAGAAGACCGGCTTCGAGACCCGGGCCACCGTGCTGGGGCACATCCAGCGGGGCGGCACGCCGACGGCGTTCGACCGCGTGCTGGGGACGCGCTTCGGGGTGCACGCGGCGGACATGGTCGCCCGCGGCGAGTGGGGGAAGATGGCGGCGCTGCGGGGCAATGCCATCATCTCCATCCCGCTGGCGGAGGCGACAGCGAAGCTCAAGACTGTCGACGACGCCTTCTTCTCCGTCGCCGAAGTCTTCTTCGGCTAGAGGCAAAAGCAAAAGCGCACCACGGAGGCGCGGAGGGCACGGAGGTTTTTGGTTTGGCCCGGGCCACCTCCGAGGTGGCGCGAGGCCACGGTCCCAACCAGCCTTTCCGTGCCTCTGTGCCTCCGTGGTGCGCTTTAATCTTTTTCATTTAGGATGGGCGGATGGAATCGCGGCGGGGTTTATTGAAGAAGACGCTGGGTGGCGCTGCGCTTTTGGCGGCGGCCGGCGCGGTGCCGGTGGCGCTGCGCAAGACCAAGCTGCGCCCGCCGCCCCATGCCCTGCAGTTCTTCACCGCCGCCGAGTACAGCATCTGGGCGGCGGTGGCCGAGCGCGTGCTGGCGCAGGAGGCGACGGCCGCCACCCGCGAGCCCGGAGGCGAATCCGCCGACGCCCTCCTGCAGACCGAGCACCGTCCGGCGGCGCCCACGCCCGCGCAGGTGGACGTGGCCGGCAAGGCCGACGCCTTCCTCGCGCCGCTCCCCGAGAAGGACGCCAAGGACCTGAAGCAGCTGCTCGCCCTCTTCGACAACGCGCTCTTCAGCTTCGTCACCGGCGGCCCCGCGCGGCCCTTCACCCAGCTCGACCCCGTCGCCCAGGACGCGCACCTCAAAGCCTGGCAGACCTCGCGGCTCGCCGTCCGCCGCACCGGCTTCCAGGCGATGAAGCGGCTCTGTTGCGCCATCTACTTCGGCGCGCCCGCCGCCTACGCGTCGATGGGTTATCCGGGGCCGCCCTACGAGCTGGTCAAGTCCGTCCTCGAGTCGAGCCGATGATCCATCGGGGCAGCGAGACTGATCTGCTGCTCAAGCCCGACGTCTGCATCGTCGGCAGCGGGCCCGGCGGCGCGATGGTGGCGGCGCGGCTCACGGCGGCGGGCGCCAGGGTGGTCGTGCTCGAGGAAGGCGATCACCACCAGAAGGACGACTTCGACATGCAGGAGTCGACCGCCTTCCCCATGCTCTACCAGGACCGCGGCAACCGGGCGACCGCCGACCTCTCCATCTCGGTCCTGCAGGGGCGCGCGGTGGGCGGCG
>JANXXR010000463.1 GCA_025350525.1 Deltaproteobacteria bacterium | reverse complement strand
TGTGGGCCGTCGCGCCGGACAAGGGCTTGCCTGCTTGCCAAGAGTCGTGGATGGCCGACGCGCCTTGTGCCTGGACGCCGTAGACCTGCAGGCCGGGTCGCATCGATCGCGCCACCACCAGCGCTCCCACCGCCTGCGAGCCGCCGCCCACCGACAACACCAGCGCATCCAGCGTGGGCTGCTGCTCGATCATCTCCAGCGCCATGGTGCCCGCGCCCGCGATCACCTGCCGGTTGTTGGTCGAATGCACCAGCGTCATCCCGCGCTCCCGCACCAGGCGCTCCGCTACCAGCACCGCCGCCTCGTAGTCGTCGCCCTCTTCGAAGAGCTCGGCGCCGTAGCCGCGAATGGCTTCGTTCTTCTCCGGGCTGTTGCCCACCGGCACGCAGACGGCGACGGGGATCTGCAGGACCTGCCCCGCCCAGGCGAGGCCGGCGCCGTGGTTGCCGCGGGTGGCCCCGACCACGCCGCGCTTCTGCTCCTCGGCAGTGAGGGCGGTCAGCGCCGCCAGCGCGTTGCGGACTTTGAAAGCCTGCGTGGGCTGGTGGTTCTCGTGCTTGACGAAGACGCGGATGCCGTAGCCCACGGCTTCGTCGAGGGGCGCGTAGTGGCGCAGGGGCGTTTTGGGCAAGAGCTCGCGGATGCGCTTTCTGGCCTGCAGCACGTCCGCGATGGTGACCGGCCACGCGCTCATGCCCGCACTGTATCGCGAGCGGACTCTCACGGCATTCGGCCTTGCCATTGTGCCCGCTCCGGGGCATCCATCCCCCTTCCATCCCAGAGGAGAACGCCATGATCCGCACCATCCCCCTGCTGCTCGCCGCCGCGCTGCTCACCGCCTCCGCCGCGCGCGCGCAGTTCGACGCCGACTCGCTGAGGAAGGCCGCCGGAGAGGCCGGCAAGTCCGCCGCCGGCCAGGCGGAGGACAAGGGTCGCTCCTCGGCGAAGAAGCTGGGCAGCGACGCGCTGGAGAAGAAGATCAACGAGAAGCTCCTCGGCGACGCGCGCAAGAACCAGTGCGCCTTCAAGACCGGCTCCGACCAGTTCGAAGGCAACTGCGACGAGAAGGTCCAGAACCTCTTCAACGCGCTGGTGGACGCCAAGAAGTCGCTGGCCGACGCGGGCGTGAGCGGCTTCAAGTTCGAGGTGAGCGGCCACACCGACTCGACCGGCAAGGCGGCCACCAACAAGGCGCTCTCCAAGAAGCGGGCGGCGAAGATAGTCAAGGAGCTGGTGAAGAAGGGCATCGCCGAGAAGGAGATCATCGCGGTGGGCCGCGGCTCCGAGGCCATGATGGTCAAGCCCGACGACACGCCCGAGAAGAAAGCGCAGAACCGCCGCTACGAGCTGCGGGTGCGCCTGCTGGCGAAGTGAACGCCCATCCCTTCACCCTGCGGAAGGTCAGCTGATCCCGCGGGCCAGAGTTCCGACGATGCGCACCAGCTCCGCCGGCTCGATGGGCTTGGGCACGTGGAGCTGGAAGCCCGCCTCCAGCGCGCGCAGCCGATCTTCGTGGCGCGCGTTGGCGGTGAGCGCGCCGGCGGGAATGCCGGGCTGCCGCGAGCTGTGCCGCACGCGCCTCAGGAAGCTGTAGCCGTCCTCGCCGGGCATGGAGACGTCGCTGAGCAGCACGTCGAAGGCCTGGCTCTCGAGGAGCGCGAAGCCTTCGGCGGCGCTGCCGGCCAGGCTGACGTGGGCGCCGAACTGGTCGAGCATCATCCCCAGAAGCTCGCGCGCGTCGGCGTCGTCCTCCACCACCAGCACGCGGATGCCCTGGGCGGAGACCTCTGCCAGAAGAGGCTCCGGCGGCGCCGCGCGGGGCTGCGGCTGCGCGGGGGACCCGGGCAGGACCACTTCGAAGCGCGCCCCCAGGCCTTTGCCCGCGCTGTGCGCCTGGATGCTGCCTCCGTGCAATTCCACCAGGTGCCGGGCGATGGCGAGGCCGAGGCCCAGCCCGCCCTCGTTGCGGTTCAGGCTCGACTCCGCCTGCCGGAAGCGATCGAAGACGTGCGGCAGGAAGGCCGGATCGATCCCCTTGCCGTCGTCCTTCACCGAGATGCGCACCGTCTCGCCCTCGCGGGCGGCAGAGACCTCCACGCGGCCGCCCTCCGGAGTGAACTTGAGGGCATTGACCAGGAGATTTCCCGCCACTTGCTGCAGGCGGCCCGCGTCGCCCCTGAGGTAGAGCTTTGCGTCCAGCCCGGCACCCAACAGCGTCACGCGCCTGGGCAGCGCCAGCGGCCGCACCGTCTCCAGCGCGGCCTTCACCACCGCGCAGAGATCGACCAGGTCGAAGGCGACGTGCAGCTTGCCGGAGACGATGCGCGAGACGTCTATCAGGTCCTCCACCATCTGCAGCTGCGCGCGGGCGTTGCGCTCCACCGTGTCGAGCCCGCGGGCGAGGTTCTCCGGATCCTGCTCTTTCAGCTGGATGAGCCGGACCCAGCCGAGGATGGAGGTCAGCGGCGTGCGCAGCTCGTGCGAGAGGGTGGCGAGGAAGTCGTCCTTGAGGCGGGTGGCGTCCTCGGCTTCGGCGCGGGCCTTCTCGGCCTGCTGGGCCAGGGACTGCTGGGCCTCCTGCGCGCGGCGCAGATCGGTGACGTCCGTCATGCTCACCACCGCGCCGGCGGTGAGCCCGTCCGCGCCCGGCACCGGGGCCGCGCTCATCCGCACCACGGCGGACTTGCCGTCCGGCGTGATCAGGGTGGCCTCTTTCCCCGTGCACCGTCTCGCCCTGGAGCAGCGCTCGCGACAGCGGCCACTCGGTGGGCTGGTACTCCTTGCCGCTCGGGCCGCGCGCCTTGAAGGCTCCGTAGTCCGCGACGCCGTGCGCCTGGGCCCCGGACCCGAAGAGCCGCCGCGCCTCGTCGTTCTGGAACAGCTCGCGGCCCTGCGCGCCCACGATGGCCATCCCCGAGGGCACGTGCCGGATGGCCGCCTCGAGAAACGAGCGCGATCTCTCCCCCTCGGCGTAGAGCGGGCGCGCTCGAAGGCGAGCGTGATGTGGCGGCAGACGGCGCCCAGAAAGGCGGACTCGTCCGCGCTGAGCGCGCGTGGACCGTCGAAGACGAAGGCGATGGCGCCGACCCTGCGGCCGTCGGCCTCGAGCGGGAGGCTGACGATGCCCTCGATGTGCAGCCGCTCCCAGAGCGGCGCCAGGTGGGGATAGCGCGCCGCCCCGATGGCGCGGGTCTCGAGGGCGATCGACGCGCCGCTGCGGACGCAGTCGCTGATGGGCGCCGCCGTCTCGAGCGGGATGCGCTCCCAGGCCTGGACCACGTCGGGCAGCGAGGTGCCGCTGTACCCGACCAGCTCCAGGGTCGTTCCGCTGCTGTCGAGGAAGGCCACCGAGCCGCCGTCGGCGCCGATGGCGGCCATGGCGTTGGCGATGGCCACCTGCGCCACCTGCACCGGCGTCAGCGCCTGCGAGAGCGCGGCGGTCATGGTCTGCAGCCGGTTGGCGCGCTCCTGCGCGGCTTCGGCGGCGGCGCGCGCTCCCCGCTCGGCGTCGAAGAGCAGGGCCCGCTCGTACGCCTGCCCGCACAGGTCGGCCAGCGCGGCCATGAACTCGCGATCGGCCGGGGCGAACCGGCGCTCCGAGCGGAACCCGAAGCCGAGCGCCCCGAGGACGCGCCCCTGGCTGACCACCGGGAACACCGCCAGCGATCGGCTCTCTACCCGGCGATGCGCGGTATCGAGCGTGGCCAGATCCTCGATCAGCACCGGCTGGATGGTCCGCATCGCCACCGCCGCGGGAAGGTTGGAGTCGGCGGGAAACGAGCCGAAGCCGCGGATGGTCTGGTCGTCGTATCCGTCCCAGCAGAGCGAGTGGAGCTGTCCCGGCCCGCCCGGCACCACCAGCACCACGCCCGTGGCCTCGAGCGCCTCGCGCGCCGCGCCGACGGTGATCTGACCCGCCTCCCCCGGCGTCATCGCCCCGGCTAGCGCGCTGCTCACCCGCTGCAGGCGCGCCAGCAGATCTGCGGTGCGGCGCGCCTCTTCCAGCGCGCCCGCATCGGCATGCAGGGGAATGACGGCCTCGCTCATCTGGCCTTCGCCCTACCACGAGCGTGACCGGATCCAGATACGTTGGGCTACGTGCGGGTCGTTTAGCCCAGGCTCGCTGCGTCGATGACGAAGCGGTAGCGGACGTCGCCCTTGACCATGCGGTCGTAGGCCTGGTTGATCTTCTGCACCGGAATCACCTCGACGTCCGAGACGATCTGGTGCTTGCCGCAGAAGTCGAGCATCTCCTGCGTCTGGGCGATGCCGCCGATGAGCGAGCCCGCCAGCCGCTTGTTCCCCGAGATGAGCGAGAAGGCGTGCACGGGCGTGGGCGCCGGCGGCACGCCCACCACCACCATGGTGCCCTGCACCCGCAGCATGCCCAGGTACTGGTTGTAGTCGTGCGGGGCGGAGATGGTGTCGAGGATCAGGTCGAAGCGGCGGGCCAGCTTCTTGAAGGTTCCCTCTTCCTTGGTGGACTCGAAGCCCGAGGCGCCTAGGCGGCGGGCGTCGTTCTCCTTGGAGCGCGAGGTGGAGAGCACGGTCACCTCGGCGCCCATGGCCGCCGCGAGCTTGACGCCCATGTGCCCGAGGCCGCCCAGGCCGACGACGGCGACCTGGTCGCCCTTCTTCACGTTCCACTGCCGCAGTGGCGAATAGGTGGTGATGCCGGCGCAGAGCAGGGGAGCGGCGCCGGCGGGGTCGAGGCCGGCGGGGATTTTGAGGGCGAAGCTCTCGGGCA
>JANXXR010000458.1 GCA_025350525.1 Deltaproteobacteria bacterium | reverse complement strand
ACGGAGGCGCGCGGCAGTAGTGCGCGCCGGAGGTGGCGCAGCCACGTCGCAGTGTTGCGGGTGTTCCGCAGAGATGATCCGCAGCAAAGCTCCTTCTTCGCTTCGCGTCACAGCGGCGTCGATTGTATGTCCCTATTGTGGGTCAAACAATCGACGCCGCTGTGACGCGAAGCGAAGAAGGAGCTTTGCTGCGGATCATCTCTGCGGAACACCCGCAACACTGCGACGTGGCTGCGCCACCTCCGGCGCGCACTACTGCCGCGCGCCTCCGTCGGTGCGCCGGCGGCTGAACGCCGCGCGGATATTTGTAGCGGCGATCGCGCCAGGCGGTACTGCCGCCCGTCACGCTCGCCGCGTCCGTCGGCGCTCCGCGCCTCCTCTGCTTTCGGGTGCGAAGGCCCGCAGTGAAGGGGGCCCAAACCCACGAGGAGTGCCATCCCATGTCCCAGAAGAAGAACGCCACCGTCTCGCTCTCGCTCGACCTCATCGACCCGAGCCCGACCAACCCGCGCAAGACATTCGACGAACAGAAGCTGCAGGAGCTGGCCGCGAGCATCAAGGAGAAGGGCCTGCTCCAGGAGGTAACCGTCCGGCCCAAAGGCGAGCGCTTCGAACTCGTCTTCGGGGAGCGCCGTTGGCGCGCTGCGCGGATTGCCGGCCTGACCGAGGTTGACGTGAAGGTCCGCGACCTCAGCGACGCGCAGGTACTCGAGTTGCAGATTGTGGAGAACTGCCAGCGCGACGACGTGCCGCCACTCGAAGAAGCCGAAGGCTTCAAGATGCTGCACGAGCAGCACAGCTACTCGGTGCGGGATCTGGTGGCGAAGACCGGCAGGACGGAGAAGTACGTGCGGAGCCGGCTCAAGCTCACCGCGTTGCCGGCAAATGCCCGTGAGGCTCTCAGCCAGGGCCGCATCGTCCTGGGCGTCGCTGAGCTCGTTTCGCTGCTGCCCACCGAGTTGCAGGAGAAGGCCGCCGCCGACGTGATCGCGGGCGACCAGTTCAGCGGAGCGCCGCTGACCATCGCGGACGCCCGCCACCTGCTGTTGGACCGCTACACGCTTCAGCTCGCGAAAGCGCCCTTCGACACGAAGGACGCTGACCTGTACCCCGAGGCTGGCCCCTGCTCGACGTGCCCGAAGCGCACAGGCAACCAGGGCGTGCTGTTCAGCGACGTGGCGAGCCCCGACGTGTGCACCGACCCGAGCTGCTTCGCCGAGAAGAAGGAGCGCGTCTGGAAGCTCCGCGTGACTAAGGCGAAGGACGAGGGCCAGGAGGTCATGACGAAGAAGGAGGCCAAGCAGGTCTTCGGCATCAGCGGCCAGGTCAGCAGCACCAGCGGCTACGTCGAGCTGAGCGACCGCTGCGAGGCGGACCCGAAGGGGCGCACGTTCAAGAAGCTCCTCGGCCGCAAGCTCCCGTCTGTCACCATCGCCCGCGATGAGGCGGGGCGCGTCCGCGAACTGGTGAAGGCCACCGAGGTGCACGACGCTCTCGCGGCGGCGGGCCACGCGATCGAGCTGCCCAAGCCGCTGCCCGTGCAGGATCCGGAGGACGCGAAGGAGGAGCGCCGCAAAGTGCAGGAGCGCGAGCAGAAGAAGCGCGAGCTCGTCGCGGCCACCATCCCGCTCGCCGTCGAGCAGCTCGTCGAGAAGTGGGAGAACCGCGAGCCGAGCAAGGCCCTCTGGAGGTTCATCGCCAGCGCTCTCCTCGACACCAGCAACGGCGCCGCGCGCGGCCGTCGGCGCGAGCAGCTCGGCGAGATGCGCGATGACGCTCCGAAGGCGCTGGAAAAGATGACCGAGGCGCAGCTCAGGGCGCTCGTCTTTGAGCTGGCCTTGGAGGCTGACCTCTACGAGTCCTGGGGCGGCAAGTACACCGACGGCATGCGCGAAGTCTGCGAGTTCATGAAGGTGGACCTCAAGGACTTGGAGAAGGGCGCGCGGAAGCAGCTCGCCCACGCCGCGGGGCAGGAGGGCCAGCCCGACAAGGGCGGCGCCGGAGACGAGGCGGA
>JANXXR010000438.1 GCA_025350525.1 Deltaproteobacteria bacterium | reverse complement strand
GGCCACCTCCAAGGCCGAGGCGAAGGCGCTCGCCGACGAGTTGGAGGTCGAGTCCCTCCGGCATCGCAACCTCGCGAGGCGGGCCCGCAACGGGCTCCCGCCGCGCCCCGAGGACATGGCCGGAACGTTCGCGGAACTCTGCACCTGGTGGCTCGATCATCGGTGCCCCGAAGCGAGCAAGAGCGGCGAGCGGCAGCGCCTTGGCAAGCATGTGCTCTCGACGACGATCGGCGCCTTGCCCCTCTCGGCTTTCGGATCCCCTCACCTCGACGAGCTGCTTCACACGGTCGAGGCAGCAGGCGCCTCGGCTGCGAGCGTGAACAAGCTGCGCAGCGTCCTGCATACGGTGTTTTCGAAGGCGAAGAAGGCTGGCCCGTGGGTTGGAGAAAATCCGGTCGCATCCACGGAGCGGCGAAGGGTCGCGCGCCGGATCTACGCGACGCTCCGCGCCGAGGAGGTCCCGCTGCTCCTCGCCGAGGTCCCCGCCGAGTGGCGCGCTCTCTTTGCTGCCGCCCTCTGGACGGGCATGCGCCGCGGCGAGCTGTTCGCACTCCGGAAGAGCGATGTCGATCTGAAACTCGGCACGATTTTGGTCGCCCGCTCCAACGCGCGCGACACGACGAAGGGCGGCCACGCAGATCTCATCCCGATAGCGCCGCCGCTGTTCCTGATTCTCAAGCACCAGCTCGAGCACGCACCCGGCTCGCTCGTCTTCCCCGAGAAGGACGGCTCGCAGCGCTCGCGCGAAGCCGACCCGCAGAAGATCCTGCGCACCGCGCTCGCTCGCGCCGGCATGGTCGAAGGTTATGAGCACGTCTGCCGCTGGTGCGCGCACAAGGAACGCCACAACGACAATGAGCAGCGCTACTGCCCGAAGTGCCTCAAGCGCACCAACGGCACCGGTAAGCCGCTCGCGCAACCGCGAGGCCGCGCGCTCTGGCCCAAGGCCATCCCGCGCCCGATGCGCTTCCACGATCTGCGGCACACCACGGCGACGCTTCTCTTGCGCGCCGGCGTCGACGCGCATCGCGTGCAGCGCCTTTTGCGCCATCGCGACGTGAGCACGACGACCGGGATCTACGGTCTCCTGGACGTCGAAGATCTGCGCGCAGCCGTCGCGACCTTGCTCGAGCTGGGTCCAAATTCGGTCCAAATCGACGAGAACGCTCCGGTGGGACTTCAACGCCCCACCGCCAACGCTTCGGACTCCGATGTGAATCGTGGTGGGCGCAGCAGGATTCGAACCTGCGACCCCTGCCGTGTGAAGGCAGTGCTCTACCGCTGAGCTATGCGCCCGCAATCTCGGGGTCGGTCAATTCGCACGGCGACGCCGCGCCGTCAAGGGCCGGGTTTCTTCTGGTTGGCGAGCAGCTGATCCAGCTCTTCGGCCAGGTCGCGGCAGCGCCGCTTCAGCGCCGAGAGCCGCTTTCCGGCGTCCTTGAAATCCTCGCGCGTGACCAGGCCGGCCGCCTTGAGCGCCTTCTCCTGCACCTCGTCGAGGGCCTGCTTGGCCTTCTGCAGCCCGCCCACCGCCTTGGCGATGGCCTCCGCCCGCTTCGGATCCTCGAAGAGCTTGCCCATCGCCTTCATGCCCACGTCGGTCGCGCGCTCGCGTAGCGTCTTTCTGGCCATGCGCCCTTTCTACACGAATTCGGTGGGCACGCTGCGGATGGCATCGAGCCCGGCGCCCCGGTGCCGCCCGGCGTGCTTGATGAGCCGCTCGAGGTCGCCCTTCAGCCGGACCTTGCGCTCGAGGATGGCGCGCAGCGGATCGGGGCGCTGTCCCGCCTGCGCCGCCTGCAACAAAGCCTGGCAGAGCGCGTACGGCGCCCAGCTGAGGTAGTCGGGCTGGTACTCCTCCAGCTCGTCCTCGTCCTCCGGATACGAGAGCTGCGCGGGCTTGCCCGGCTCGATGCGCGCCAGCAGGCAGAAGTCGCCGCCCTGGGGAAGTCCGGTGATGACCATCCCCGCCACCACTTTGCCGAAGTCGGCGATGGCCGCGATCACTGCTGGGTCGCGCAGCATCGCCGCAGCCGCCGCCTCGCACCACTCGCGCGAAGGAAACTTCACTCGCCGCCGAAGACCTTGCGAATGGAGGCGAACAGCCCGCGCGGCTGCTCAGGCGAAACCGCGCTCTGGCGCTCGGCCTCGAGGCGCCGGCGCTCGGCCTCCTCCTGCCACGCCTGCTTCAGCAACACCGGCGTGTCTTGCGTCGCCAGCATCACTTCCCGGGCGCCGCCCGTCAGCCCTTCGACGGTGACGTGCAGCAGGCACTCCTCGTCGAGCAGGAAGTTGACCCGCTGCCCCGCCGACTCGGCCGGGAACTTCAGCGTGCCCAGGTATTCGTTGTCGATGATGCGATCGCCGTCGCCCTGGAAGATGTCCAGCTCGAGGCCTTTCCCTTCCATGGCCGGCGGCAGCCGGAAGGTGCTCTTCGAGGGGATCTGCGTGTTCTTCTCGATCACCTTGCGGAAGCGTCCGCCCGGGACCGCGAAGCCGATGGGCATGCTCAAGGCGTCCACCAGCGTCACCGAATCGATCTCCGACATCGACTCGGCCAGCAGCGCCGCGCCCAGCGCCACCGACTCGTCCGGGTGCACGCCCTTGCGCGGCGGCTTGCCGAAGAACTGGTGCGCCTTGCCCTGCACCAGCGGCATGCGCGTCTGCCCGCCCACCAGCAGCACCTCCTGGATGTCGCTGGTCTTGAAATTCTTCTCGGCGAGCACGCGGGCGACCAGCTCGAAGCTGCGGTCGACCAGATCCATGGTCAGCGTGTTGATGCGCTCGCGGCTGAGCGGGATGCGCAGGTCCACCGGCTTGCCCTTGCGGTCGGTGATGTAGTTCAGCTCCATGATGACGTTGGAGAGCAGCGAGAGATCGATCTTGGCCGCCTCGGCGGCGCCCTTGATCCGCTGCATCGCCACCGGGCTCTGGGTCAGGTCGAGCTTGGTCTCGTTGCGGAACTCCTCGAGGACGTAGTCGATGATGCGGTTGTCGAAGTCGACGCCGCCCAGGAAGGTGTCGCCGCCGGTGGCCAGCACCTCGAAGACGTTGCCGTTGAGCTGCAGCACCGAGACGTCGAAGGTCCCGCCGCCAAGATCGTAGACCAGGATCTTCTGGTCGAGGCCGCGCGAGAAGCCGTAGGCCAGCGCCGCCGCCGTCGGCTCGTTGACGATCCGCTTCACCTCGAAGCCGGCCAGCTTCCCGGCCTCGCGCACCGCCTGGCGCTGGGCGTCGGAGTAGTAGGCCGGCACCGAGATGACCGCCTCGGGGATGGTCTTCTGCAGGAAGGCCTCGGCGATCTTCTTCAAGTGGGCCAGCACCATGCCGCTGATCTGCGGCAGGGTCAGGACCTTGCCGCCCAGCAGCACGGCCGCCTCGCCGTTCGGCCCCTCGACGATGTCGTAGCTGTAGTAGCTGCGCAGCTCCTGGACCACCCGCGAGTTCCACTTCCTCCCGATGAGCCGCTTCGCGCCGTAGATCGTGTTCTTCGGGTTCGTGACGAGCTGATCCTTCGCGACGCCGCCGACGAGCAGGTCGCCGCGGTCGCTGAGCGCGACGACGGTCGGGAGGATCAGGTTGCCGCGGTCCG